>CAZNZH010000660.1:0-3627 GCA_964577445.1 uncultured Myxococcales bacterium | reverse complement strand
GCCCCGTCGGCGCCGCCGCTCGGGACGGGGCCGGGGTCGCGGAAACCCAGCGGTAGCGCGGCCGTGAGCGCGAAGCCCGCCGACGCCGCCAGGAGCAAGACCTGGGCCGGCCACCGGCTCGCGAGCCAGGTGGCCAGCGCCGACCCGATGATCGCGCCCACCACGCTGCCGGCGCCGATCAACCCATAGAGCCGCTTCGCCTGACTGATCGTGAAGAGATCACCCAGCAGCGTCCAGAAGTGCACCAGCACCAGGGACGTGACGACCCCGCTCCAGATGGCCACGGCGTATAGCCCGGCGGTGCCCAGGGCCTCGTGCCACCACCAGAAACCGAAGGTCACCGTCGCGGCCAGCCCCATCCACGCGCCGAGCACGACGCGCGCCCGCACCCCGCGCGCATAACGCATCTGAAACTGCGTCACGCCCAGCGCCACCGCGGCGATCCCGAGATACACCCAGGGCAGGCGCGTCGCCGGGATGCTCGCCAAAAAGAGCGCATCGCGCGCCGTCTCGAGCAGTTGATAGCTCGCGACGAAGGCCAGCAGCATCGCGAACGCGAAGCCGACGTCGCGCCGCTCGCCGGTCCGGATCCTGCTCAGTGTTTGGAGCCACTGCATCCGCGCCATGCTCTACCAATCGCCCCGTCCGCGCGACCGCAGAACGCGCAGCCGCTCTCCGTGGCGCGCCGCGCGTCGATCTGCTACTGCGCCCTGATGCACGGCGCACTCCTCGTCAATCTCGGCACCCCTGACGCCCCCACGACGCCAGCGGTGCGCCGATATCTCAGGGAATTCCTCAGCGATCCGCGGGTCATCGACCTCGCGCCCATCGCCCGCACGCTGCTGCTCTACGGCGTCATCCTCCCCTTCCGCCCCAAAAAGAGCGCCGCCGCCTACCGCAAGATCTGGACCGAGCGCGGCTCGCCGCTGCTCTTCCACACCCAGGACCTCGCCGCGGCCGTCGCTGAGCGCCTCGGCCCCCAGTGGCACGTCGCCATGGCCATGCGCTACGGCAACCCCGGCCTCGACCCAGCCCTCGACTCGCTGCAGCGCGCCGGCGTCGACCGCATCGTCGTCTTGCCGCTCTACCCGCAGTACGCCAGCTCCTCGACCGGCTCGTCGCTGGAGCGCCTCTACACCCTCGCCGGCGCCATGACCGTGACGCCGCCGCTACAGACCGTGCCGGACTTCTACGACCACCCGGGCTTCCTGGACGCCGCCGCCGCCGTCGCCCGCCCGCACCTCGCCGAGTTTCGCCCCGACCACGTGCTGATGTCCTTTCACGGCCTGCCCGAGCGCCAGATTCGAGCCACCGATCTCGGGCGGCCCCATTGCCTCGAGACCGCCGACTGCTGCGACGCCATCGCGAGCGCGAACCGGAGCTGCTACCGCGCCCAGAGCTACGCCACCGCGCGCCTTTTGGCCCAGCGCCTCGAGCTCACCGCCGACACCACCAGCGTCGCGTTTCAGTCGCGCCTGGGCCGCACGCCCTGGATCAAGCCCTGGACCGACAAGGCCCTCGTCGAGCTGGCGCAGCGCGGCGTCCGGCGCCTGGCCGTCATGTGCCCCTCCTTTGTGGCGGACTGCCTCGAGACCCTCGAGGAGATCGGCATCCGCGCCGACGCGACCTTCCGCGCGGCCGGCGGCGAGGCGCTGACGCTCGTCCCGTGCGTCAACAGCGACCCGCGCTGGGTCGAGGCCGTCGCCCAGATGCTGCGCGCCGCCGTGGGCGAGGCCGCCGCGCCTGTCGCCCTGCCCTCGCCCGCCTGACCGGCGCGCCCACCGACTACTTGAAGTTCTCGGCCACCCGCGACCGCAGCGCGTCGCGTGCCGTCCCGACCAGCGGCGGCCCGTGTCCGCTGATGAGGTGCCGAAACTCCAGCGCGCACAGGCGCCGGAAATCCTCGACCAGCGGCGGGCCCGACGGCCGCTGCATGTACTTCAGCCAGGGCGGGCCGACCTGCGCGGGCTTGTGCAGCCCCAAAACCCGCGTCGCCACCTTGCCGAGCACCGACGCAAACCTGGTGTCGGCGTGGTTCTGCGCCGAATCGCAGGTCACCAAGAGCCCGCCGTCCACCGGCAGCAGCAGCGCGCCCTCGGGCCCGCGCCCGTTGCGAAACACGAAGAGCTTCGCGCCCTCGATCGGCAGCTCGCCGTCCTCGCTCAGCTCATGGTGAGGCTCTAGCCCGTTGGCGTGGCGCATCTTCGGCAGCGCCCAAAATCGCGCGCCGTAGCGATCGACCATGTAGCCGTCGTCGCGGTCGTGGGCGAACCCGATGCGGACGACGTGCTTGACCTCGCCCAGCTCGGCCAGCGCCACCTCGCCCGAATCGTCAAGCCGCACCGAGTTGATCAGCGTCAGCTCGCGCCCCTGACGCACGATGGTCATGGTCCGGCCGATGGCCAGCAGCGGCCTCATCACGAAGCGCCCCCGGACGTAGAAGACGTCCGAAAACAGCTCCTCGATCAGCCCGTGCGGGAGGGCTGGAGGAAACGCGTCCCTCGCCACGGGCTATCGGTCGTCCTTGCGGAACCACTGGCCGAACTCGACGTCGAGCCCCAAGGCCAGCGTGTCGAAGCTCGACTCGAAGCGCCCGGCGTTGGCCGGCACGCCCTCCGACCCGCCGCAATCCCCCGGGCAGGGCCGCAGCGGGCGCTCCTGGTACTGCTTGGCGAAGTCCTCCGACACGTCGCGGGTCTCCTGAAAGATGTGCATGTAGCTGGCGGTCAGCGACACCCGCCGGCTGATGTCCCAGGTCAGGCCGGCGCCGACGCCGAAGCGCTGAAAGCTCGGGAAATCCAGGTGCGAGTAGTTCAGCGGCGAGGCCGCGCTCTCCCAGAAGCCGCCGGCTCGGACCGTCAGATGCCGCGGCACCACGTTCCAGTCGCCGCCGAGCCGCACGCTCACGGTGTCCTTCCACGCCTTCTCGATGACGATCTCGTCGACCACCTGCCCGGCGATCTCACCGGTCATCTTGATGCGGTACTCGTCGATGGACGACCAGCCCTCCCACACCACGTCCGCCTCGATGTCGAAGACCTCGCGGTCGCCGTCCATGTGCACGTAGCGCAAGCCGGCGCGCACGATCGGCGGCAGGTTGAGCTCCAGCTTCGCGTGCAGGTCGTCGCTGATGAGGCTGGGCTTGTCCACCTTCACGCCGCCCTCGGGCTCGAGGTGGATCGGGATGAAGCGCGTGGAGAAACCGAGCTCGAGGTTGCGAAGCGGCCGCCACCACATGCCCAAGATGGCCGTCGGCGCGAAGTGGTCCTTCAGGTTCAGCTCGGTCTGAAGCTGCCCGCTGGCGCCGTTCGGGATGGCGGTCAGCGAGCCGATGCCCGGCACCGCCGTCGAGTCCACGACCAGCCCGTACTTCATCCGCTGAAGGTCCGCGGCCTGAAGCGTGATGCCGATGCCGAACTTGTCCGGCACCTCCCACGCGAAGGCCAGCGAGTAGTACAGCAAGATGAGGTCGGTGTTGTTCAGCATGAAGGACTGCGGGCCGTAGTTGTCCTTGACCTTCTTGCCGGTCGACGGGTCGATGATGGTCTTGCGGTAGTCGCTCTTGCCCACGGCACTCGGCCCGTAGATGCCGAGCGCGATGCTGAAATCCTGCGCCTTCTTCGAGAA
>CAZNZH010000659.1:0-3630 GCA_964577445.1 uncultured Myxococcales bacterium | reverse complement strand
CGGGGTCGGCCTTCGGCTTGGCGTAGGCCCAGCACTCCAGCCAGGGCACGCCGGCCAGCTCGGGCGGGTCGAGGCGGGCGGCTTCGATGCGCACCTCGGCGTCGCTGTAGCCGTGGCGAGCCAGCGCGCGGGCGAAGAGCTCGCTGGTGAAGCGGACCAGCGCCGGCCGAGATCGCCAGGATCTGTCGAGCATCTCGGGCACCGCGCCGCCGAGGACGTGGCGCTGGGCGGCGCGCATCAGCTCGGGGTCTGAGCCTTGAAAGCCCAGGATCGCCTGCTTGGGATCGCCCACCCAGACCGCGCGTCCGGCCAAGTTGGCGAGGCGCACGACGATGGCGAGCTGAAGGGGCGAGATGTCCTGAAACTCGTCGACCACCAGCAGCTCGAGGCGCTCGCTGAGGCCGGCGGCGACCTGGGGCGCTCCCAGGAGGTCGTAGGCGACGGCGAGCATGTCGTCGTAGTCCAGCACGCGCGCTCGGGCCTTGCGGGCGTGGAAGGCCGCCAGCGCGCGGGCGGCGAGGCCGAAGATGCCGCCGATCATCGCGGTGAGATCGGCGCTGAAGCGGGGGTGGGACTCGTGGTCGCCGAGGGCGTCGAGGAGCGGCGTGGCCTCGGGCTGCGCGGCGACCTTCTTCACGCCGCCGATGGCGCTCTGGACGCCGGCGAGCAGGCTCCACGGGGGCGCCTCGGGCGAGCGCAGCGCGCGGCGGAGAGCCAGCACGGCGTCGAGGCGGTCCTGACCGGCCTTGCTCCCGGTGTCCAGCCGCAGCACGGGGAGGATGGTGTCGCAGGCCGCGAGCAGCGCCTGGTCTCGGGCCGCCTCCGTCCCATGCGGCGCCGGCAGGTAGGCCCTCAGGCCGGCGACGCTGGACTCCGACGAGCGGGCGAGGGCGTCCGCGTCGAGGCGGTTGGCGCGCGCCGCCTTGACGATCCCGCGCAAGACGCCGTGCCAGTCGTCGAGGCCCAGGCGCCGCGCCACCGAGTCCAGGGCCTCGTCTCCGGCGTCGGTGACGTCGGCGATCGCCTGCGCGAGCAGGCGCTGCTGCTCGCCATCGGGCACCAGATCCAGGGTGGGCGAGAGGCCCGCGTCGAGCGCGTGCTCGCGGCACAGGCGCTGGCACACCGCGTGGATCGTCCCCAGGTAGCCGTCGCGGATGCGCGCGGCGTCGTCGAAGCGGCCGTCCCGCATCAGCTCGGTGCGCAGCCGACTCTCGAGCTCGCGCGCGGCTTTGCGCATGTAGGTGATGGCCATGACGGCCTCGGGGCGCACGACCGGGCCGCCCTGACCGCGCAGGGCCTTGGAGAGCAGCTCGGTGAGCCGGTGGGTCTTGCCCGTGCCGGCGCTGGCGCCGATGACCTCGATGCGGCTCATAAACCCTCCGCGGCGTCCACGCCGACCGCCGTGTCGCACAGCTCGCTGAAATCGCAGAAGCGGCAGGGGGCCTTGACCGCGCCGGGCCCCTCGTCGGGTGCTGGGCCGCCGGCCGCCGCGTCGCAGGCCTCCGCGGCGCCCTCGTCGTCGAGCCCGCGGGCGCGGACCAGGCCGCCGGCCATGACGCGCTGCCAGTAAGTGAACGCGCGGTCGGCCATGACCAGGGTCTCGCCCAAGCTCGGGCCCTCGATGGCCTCGGCGCTGGTGAAGGCCTCGCCGTCGACCGTGAGCAGGCGGCGGTCTCGGACGATGAAGAAGCCGGCAGGCGGCAGGTCGCCCGGCGGGTCGGCCAGCCCCTGCGCGTAGAGGGCGAGCTGGAGCGCCTCGCCTTTGGCGAGGGCGTCTTTTCGGTAGGCGGTGCCTCCCTGTTTGAGGTCGAGGATGGCCTTGCCGCGCGGGCCGTCCAAGACGAGGTCGGCGCTGCCGCGCCACGGGTGGCCCGACAGGACGCCGGCCGTGGGGGTCTCGGCGCCGACCGGGCGCAGCCCCGACTCGGCCAGGGCCTCGACCAGGGCGCGGGCGGCGGACGCGATGGTGTCGCGGGCCCGCGTCCGGTCGAGCTCGCGGCCCGGTCGCAGGAAGGTGGCGGCCTCGCCTGCGACCGAGCGGTCGAAGTCGTCGGCGACGCGCTGGTAGGCGGTCTCGGCGTCCGGGGGCGCGGCGGGGTCCAGCAGCAGCGACTGGATGAGGCGGTGGGCGAAGGTGCCGACCACGCGGCCGTCGTCCGGCAGGCCCGCCGCGGCACCCGAGCGCAGATAGGCCGCGTAGTGCAGCGTCCACTTGAGCGGGCAGCCGAAGAGCGTCTCGATGGCGCTCGGCGACAGCGGCGGGCGCGGGCGTAGCGTCTGTGGGGGCAGGCGCCACAGCGGGCGCGGCGCCGGTGGGGTGACCGGTGGGCGCTGGTGGAGCTCGGGCTGCCAGGTCGGCGCGGCGGGGTCGGGGCGGCCGGCGAGCAGCGACTCGGCGCGCAGGGACACCCGGGAGAGCGCGTCAGCGCCCAGGCGGGCGGTCAGCTCGTCGGAGAAAGGGTGGGCCGTGGTCGCCCCGGCACCGGCGAGGCGCCAGCGCACCAAGACGACGTTTCGTGAGGCGCCTTCGAAGGGTCTGCGCCAGCCTCGAGCCTCCGCGCGGCGCCGCTCGCCGGGTTCGGGGACGCCGACGCTCGCCGCGCGCAGGGCCCGCGCCTCGGCCGGGGTCCAGGGCTCGGTGCCGACGTCTCCGGCGGCCTCGCCGATGAAGCCCCACCAGATCACCTCGTCAGCACCGGGCAAGACCGCCGCCGGGCTGGCGCAGACCGCGGGTCGCTCGGACTCGGCCACGGCGTCGGACCGGGAGGTGCCGGCGCCGGCGATGGCGTCGTGCATCTGCAAGAGCTGAATCCACGGCACCGAGCGCTCGGTGCCCAGGGCCACGGTGGCGCGGGCCAGCTCGTCGGCGCCGGCGGCCGCCCGCAGCAGCACCGCGTCGGCCGCACCGGCGGCGTCGACCTGGGCGTGGGCGCGGCGGCGGGCGTGGTCGCCGACGACGTGGCAGAGGCGGGTGACCTCGGCGACGGGCATGCCGGAGTCGGGGTCGTGGGCCGGCCCGCCGAACCAGCGGTCGACGGCGTCGGTGACCGCCGCGGGGTCGCTCGCGCCCTCGGTGGCGGCCTCGATGGCTCGTCGCCACTTGGGGCCGTCGACGCCGGGGCTCTCGAGCAGCGCGGAGAGCAGGTGGCGGGCGAGGCGTGGCGGGACCGGGGTCTCCGGCAAGGTCAGCAGCTCCAGGGCGAATCGAGGGTCTCGGGGGGCGAAACCCAGGGAGAGGCGGAGGGGCAGCACCTGGAGCGCGGGGCGCCAGGGCGAAGGCGCGGAGGTGCCCAGCGCGGGGAGATCGCGGCGTCGGAGCGCGGCCTCGAGCCAGGTGGTGTCGGCGGCGGCGACGAGGGTGCGGCGGGTGCTCGGGTGGTCGGCGAGCCAGGCGGCGACGAGCTCGCCGGCCTCCCAGGGCGTCTCGGCGTCCAACACCACGACGCCAGCGTCGGGGGAAAGCGGCGCCGGCGCGGTTGGCGGCGTGTGGAGCGCGGCGCGCAGCGTGGCCAGGGCCTCGGGAGGTTGTGGGGTGGCGACCTCGAGGGGGGCGACCTCGGCGCCGAGGTCCACGAGGCGGGCCAGGATCGCGCGGAGCACGGTGGGGAGCTCCGCGCGGGGCTCCACGAG
>CAZNZH010000658.1:0-3631 GCA_964577445.1 uncultured Myxococcales bacterium | reverse complement strand
CCGCCGATTGCGAGCCCGACGACCCCTGCTTGGCCTACCTCTGCTATCGAAACACCAAGACGCAGCGCCAGAGCTGCCGCTACGGCCCGCAAAAATTGAACTGCTGCACCACCGACGCCCAGTGCCCCGACAGCAACCCGTGCACAGTCGACACCTGCGCGTTCGCCAGCGGCGAAGACGCGGGCACCTGCATCCACGAGAGCGACCCCGCCAAACCCAACTGCTGCGTCGTCCACGCGGACTGCGCCGACGGGGCCCCGTCGACCGTCGACAAGTGCGTCGCGAACCTCTGCACCCACACGCCGGACCCGCTCTTCTGCGACCCCGGCTTCACCAGCGCCATCGTCATCAACGAGATCATGGCCTCGCCCGGCGGCATCGACGACGCATTGGGCGAGTGGTTCGAGGTGTTCAACGCCTCCGAGGCTCCAGTCGACCTCGCGGGCTGGAAGATCCAGACCGACTCGGGCGAGCTGCACGTCATCACGGCGGCGGGCGCAGTATCCAGCGCGAGCAACGCCCTCATCGTCAATCCGGGCGCCTACTTCGTCCTGGCCCGCAGCGCCGACAAGACGCTGAACGGCGGGTTCACGCCGAACTACCGCTACTCGGGCGTCACGTTCCCAGACCCCGCGGAGGTCGGTGGGCTGACCACGCGCACCATCGAGCTCGTCAACGCGGCGGGCACCCTCGTGGACACGGTCACTTACGACAGCGCGGGCTGGCCCCTGGTGGACGGGCGCTCCATGGCCCTCACCCACCCCTGGTCGGACAACGCCGCCGCGTCCGCGTGGCGCGCAGCCGGAAGCGGCGCCGACCCCCTGCGCAGAAAGCAGTACGGGGCCCTCGGCAACAAGCTCTACGGCACCCCGAAGAACGCGAACACCGACATCTCCGAGGGGATCGCCGACGCGGGCTGCGTGCCGCCCACCGGCTCCAGCGCCTGCGCAGAGGGCCAGTGCGGGCTCGAGCGCCGCTGCATCTTCCCGCTGACCGCCGGCTGCTGCACCAAGTCCTCGGATTGTAACGACTTCAACCCCTGCACCACCGACGCCTGCGACGTCGCCACCGAGACCTGCCTCCCTGCGACACCCGCCGCCGGCTGCTGCATCAAGGACTCCGACTGCGACGACGAAAACCCGTGCAACCTCGACCGCTGCATCAGCGCCATCTGCCGGCACAGCCCCGACATCATCCCCGGCTGTTGTAACTCCGACGCGGGCTGCGACGACGACGACCCATGCACCATCGAGAGCTGCGACCTCACCAGCCACGCGTGCGACCCGCCCGAGCCGGTCGTCTTGGACCCGGGCGCCGTCTGTTGCGCGACCAGCGCGGACTGCGAGGACGGCAACCCGTCGACCTTGGACCTGTGCGACACGGCCGCCCACATCTGCACCCACCCGGGCGACCCGGAGTTCTGCGACTCGGCCGGCGCGGCCTGCGACGACGGCAACGTCTGCACCACCGACGCGTGCAACGTCGGCGCCAAGAAGTGCTCGCACATCGCCACCGCGGGCTGCTGCAACGTCAGCGCCGACTGCGTGGATGACGGCGACGCCTGCACCCAAGCGGCCTGCAACACCGCGACCCACGCGTGTCAGCACAACCCGATCGCCGGCTGCTGCAACGCCGACACCGAGTGCGCCGACGCCAGCCCTTGCACCCTGGACCAGTGCCTCGCCCACACCTGCCACTCGTCGCCGATCTCGGGCTGCTGTCAGCAAGACGCCGACTGCGACGACGGCGGCCCCTGCACCACGGACACCTGCCTCGGCGGCAACTGCCAGCACGCCCCCGTCCCGAGCTGCTGTACGCCGGGCGGCGACGCCGCGACGCTGAGCGCTCAGTGTGGTGCAGGCAGCGACGGCGCCGGCCTCTGCTACACCTGGAGCTGCTCGATCTCGGGCGGCTGCGAGGAGATTCAGCACCCCGAGTGCTGCACGACCGCCGCCGACTGCGACGACAACAGCCCGTGCAGCGTCGACGTCTGCCTGCCGAGCGGGATCTGTAAGCACATCTCGACGGGCGGCTCGGGCTGCTGCGCGACCGATCTGGACTGCCTCGCGAGCGAGTACTGCGGGTCGTCCACCTGCATGCCCCTGCTCGGCACCGGCCAGCCCTGCACCGGCGACAACCAGTGCGTCAGCGAGGCGTGCGTGGCCGGGGTCTGCGCGGCGCCCAAGACCAACGGCCAGCCTTGCGACAGCGATCTCCAGTGCCAAAGCGCCCACTGCGTCGAGGGCCTGTGCTGCGACACCGCCTGCGACGGCGCTTGCGACGCCTGCCACATCGCCGGCGCCGAGGGCACCTGCGGCGACGGCTGCGCGCTCATCGGCGTCGCCCTCTCCACCGTGTCCGCCGCGTTCTTCGGCACCGACGCCGCCGGCGTTCGCGTCTTCTTCGACCTCGGCTCGCCTGTGGGCGGCCGGTCCGCCATCGGGGGCCCCGCCCCGGTCGTCGACCTGGGAGTCATCCATGCGCAATAGCACCCAGATCCGCCTCGCCCTCGCCCTGCTGACCGCGCTGCTGGCGCTGCCCGGCCCGGCCGCGGTCGCCGCCCCGGCGCATATCCTGCTGCAAGGGCAGCTCTTCACGGCCGGCGGCGAGCCGATGGCGGGCCCGGTCGAGCTGACGGTCAGCGTCTACGCGACCCAGGGCTCGGCGACCGCCCTCTACACCGACGTCATCCCCAACGTCGCGCTCACCGAGAGCCGCTTCGCGGTCCCCTTCGGCGCCAACCCGCTCGTCCCCGCCGGCCCGACGCTGGGCGCCGTCATCGCGGCGAACCCGGTCGCGTGGGTCGGCGTCCGCGTCGACGGCGGCGCCGAGGTCCCGCGCCAGCAGCTCCTCAGCGTGCCCTTCGCCATGGCCGCCGACCGCGCGACGACCGCCGCCGGCCTGTCGATGACCTGTGACCTGGGCTACGGGCTGCGCTACGGCGCGGCGGGCTGGGAGTGCGCGGCACCCGAGGTGGCCTGCTCCGGCTGCGTCGACAGCACCGACCTCGCCCCTGACAGCGTCAACGCCACCCACATCCAAAACGGCTCGATCGCGGCGGCCGACGTCGGCTTCAATTACGCGGGCAGCGCCTCAAAGGGCGGGGCCGCCACCGATCTCGAGTGCGGGACCCCCGGCTGCGTCGCCGGCTCGGACGTCGCCGCCAACGCCGCGCTGACGGGGACCGTCCGGGTGGGCGCGCTCTCGGTGGCGGACACCAGCGGCGACTCGGTGCTGTGGGTCCTCAGCGAGGCGGCGAACACGCGCCTCTCCTTCGTCTACGGGCTGGAGCGCATGAGCCTCGACTCGGCCGGGATCCTCGAGGTCGCCGGCGGGATGATGGTCAACGGCAACCCGATCGTGGACAGCTCGGGCCAGTGGATCGGGCCCGGCTCCGGGCTCGAGGGCCCCCAGGGGCCTGCCGGGCCGGTCGGACCCCAGGGACCCACCGGCGCCGCGGGGCCCGCTGGACCTGCCGGACCGCAAGGTGCAGCCGGCGACGACGGCCTCAACGGCGCCCAGGGCCCGCCGGGGCCGGCCGGTGGCCAGGGTATCGCCGGGCCGCCCGGGCCCCAGGGACCGCAGGGCGCTCAGGGGCCGGCCGGGCCGCAGGGGCCCCAGGGCCTCAAGG
>CAZNZH010000657.1:3066-3631 GCA_964577445.1 uncultured Myxococcales bacterium | reverse complement strand
CGGCGGCGGCTGCGAAGGCGGCGGCGGCTCCGAGCGCCTCATCTGGCTCGCCGGCTTGCTGCTGCTGGCGGTCTCGCGGCGCCGCCTCGGTGCGTGCGCGAGAGGCCATCGAGGCCGCTGACCCCCGCCGCCCCCTCGACCCGGCCGGGACGCTGCGCGCTTCAGGCCTGCTGCCCATCGACAGGGCGGCTACCGCGCCGCATCGAGACCGTCGACCTTCCCGTCCCGACCGCGCGTGAGGCGGCCCGCCTGTGGGACCACAACCCGTGGGCCGCCCCCCGCCGCCGGTCCGCTGTCTCGGCAATAGCGCCTCACGCCGGGGCAATTTGCCCGAATCGGGCACGTAGCGCAGCGGCGCCGCGAGACCGCCCGCCGCCGCCGCCTCAATCACGACGGGGTTCGTCGACCATCTCCGTCGCTGGCACGCGCATTGCAGCGTCGGCTGTGACACCGCGGGGCGACGGCGCCGCGGCCGGACCGACCCGGTCCGCCCACCTCGCGCCTCTCACCCTCCAATGGAGAACCCCCATGAAGCTCATCCGCATGACCATCCTCGCCGCCTTCG
>CAZNZH010000657.1:0-3056 GCA_964577445.1 uncultured Myxococcales bacterium | reverse complement strand
TCGCTCACCGCCGCTTCCACCGGCTGCGACGGCCCCCTGGACCGCGCCATCGACTGCCAGCAGATCTGCGAGCGCTACAAAGACTGCGTGGACTCGAGCTACGACGTCAGCGACTGCGCGAGCCGCTGCCGCGACAAGGCGGGCAGCAGCAGCACCTTCGACCAGCAGGCCGACAACTGCGAGAACTGCCTCGACGACCGCTCGTGTCAGAGCAGCGTCTTTCAGTGCTCGGCCGAGTGCATCGCCATCGTCCCGTAGCCCCCGGCCGGGTCGCTGCGGCGTCAGCGTGGTCATGGACACGTCCACGTCGCAGCCGACCCGGGCCGCCGCTTCGCTCGCGTTCATCGCCCACCTACCTCGACCTGCCACGCGCCGCCCCGCCCCTCACGACGCACCCGGTGCTTGACGCGGCGCGTCGCTGCGCCTAGCCTCGGGATCTTGCTGAGGAGACGCGCCTGATGCAGAGCCTCCCGAACACCCCGTCGCCCTCGACCGTCGCCCCCGCGGCCTCGGCCTTCAGCTTCGTCACGTTCGGTGCGCCCTCCCTGCTACTACCCTCGGGCCCCCTGGCCATTCTGCGCTGAACCGCCGCCCGGTCCGGGTGGCAGCGTGGTGGCTGGGTGGTGCGCTCCGGATCGCGGGGCGCTGGCGTCTGGTTCTGGCGATGAGCGCCCATTGGGGGCACCCTCGTCGCGGCCAGCAGGAAGAGCAGGCGAAACCATGAGTGAACGCATCAAGATCTACGACACGACGCTGCGCGACGGGACTCAGGGCGAGGGCTTTCAGCTCTCGGTCGACGAGAAGGTCCAGGTGGCGCGGCTGCTCGACGAGCTCGGCGTGGCCTACATCGAAGGTGGCTGGCCGGGCTCCAACCCGCGCGACGCGGCGTTCTTTGAGGCGACGCGCGGCCTGGGCTTCAGCGTCGCGCGGCTCGCGGCCTTCGGCTCCACCCGCCGCGCCGACAAGAGCTGCGACGACGACCCCAGCATCCAGGCGCTGCTGGCGGCCGAGGTGCCGATCCTCACGATCTTCGGCAAGTCCTGGAAGATGCACGCGACCGAGGTCTTGCGCGTCACCCCCGAGGAGAACCTCGAGCTGGTCTTCGACACGGTGCGCTATCTCGAGGCCCGCGCGGATCAGGTCATCTTCGACGCCGAGCACTTCTTCGACGGCGCCGCCGACGACGAGGCTTACTCCATGGCCGTCCTCGACGCGGCCGCCCGCGCGGGGGCTGACTTCCTCGTGCTCTGCGACACCAACGGGGGCTCGCTGCCCCACGTCGTCGGCGAGCTGACGGCCCGCGCGGTCGCCCGGACCGGGGTTGGGGTCGGAATCCACGCCCACAACGACTCCGAGCTGGCCGTCGCCAACTCGCTCGAGGCCGTCCGCGCTGGCGCCACCATGGTCCAGGGCACCATCAACGGCTACGGCGAGCGCTGCGGCAACGCCAACCTCGTCAGCATCATCGCCGGCCTCGAGCTCAAGCACGACCGGCGCTGCCTGCCCGACGGCGGCCTCAAGCGGCTGACCCACGTCTCGCGCATGGTCGACGAGCTGGCGAACAACGTCCCGCTGGCGCGCCAGGCCTACGTCGGCCGCAGCGCCTTCGCGCACAAGGGCGGCGTGCACGTCAACGCCGTGCTCAAGTCGGCGTCGACTTACGAGCACATCACGCCGGAGACCATCGGAAACGAGCGGCGGATCCTGGTCAGCGACCTGTCGGGGCGCTCGAACATCATCGCCAAGGCGCAGCAGTTCGGCGTCGAGATCGACCCCGACGACCCGGTGACCCGCGCGGTGCTCGACAAGATCAAGCAGCTCGAGCACGAGGGCTACCAGTTCGAGGGTGCCGAGGCGTCGCTGGAGCTGCTGATGGAAGAGGCGCGCGGTCAGCGGCCGAGCTGGTTTGAGGTGCTGCTGGCCTCGGTGACCACCCGCGAGGTCGGGCGCGACGGGCTGGAGGCGGCGGAGGCGCGGGTGAAGGTCGCCATCGGCGACGAGATCCTCGCCGCCATCGAGAGCGGAAACGGCCCGGTGAACGCGCTGGCCGCCGCGCTCGAGACCGTGCTGGTGCGCACCTACCCGATGCTGCGCCAGGTGCGGCTGGTCGATTACAAGGTGCGCATCCTGGACTCGGCGTCGGGCACGGCGGCGCGCGTGCGGGTGCTGATTCAGGCGAGCGACGGGCGCTCCACCTGGGGCACGGTCGGCGTCTCCACCAACGTCGTCGAGGCGAGCTGGCGGGCGCTGGTCGACGCGTTCGAGCACCGACTACTCAAGGCCGGCGTCCCGGGCGCCGGCCCCAAGACCGTCGCTGCCTGAAAAACACGCCCGCTCGTGCCGCCTCTGTCGCGGCGCAGCAGTCCGAGGAGAGATGCCATGCAAGATCCTGATATCGTACGAATTTTTGACACCACGCTCCGGGACGGCGAGCAGTCGCCGGGCTGCACGATGACCCGCGAGGAGAAGCTGCTCATCGCCAAGCAGCTCGACGGCATGGGCGTCGACGTCATCGAGGCGGGCTTCCCCATCGCCAGCCCCGGCGACTTCGAGGCGGTGCAGGCGGTGGCCGAGGCGGTCAAGGACAGCACGGTGTGCGGGCTCGCGCGCGCGCTGGACAAGGACATCCAGGCCGCCTGGGAGGCGCTCAAAGACGCCGCGCGCCCGCGCCTGCACGTCTTCATCGCCACCAGCGACATCCACCTCCAGCACAAGCTGCGCATGACCCGCGCTGAGGTCCTCGAGCAGATCCGCATGGGCGTGTCGGCCTGCGCCTCGCTGGCGCCGACCGTCGAGTTCTCGGCCGAAGACGCCACCCGCACCGACATCGGCTTTCTGCGCGAGGCCATGGCCTGCGCCATCGAGAGCGGCGCCACCGTGCTCAACGTGCCCGACACCGTCGGCTACACCATGCCGGTCGAGTACCACCGCATCGTGACCAGCATCCTCGAGGTCATCGCCGGCCGCGACGTCATCGTCTCGACGCACTGCCACGACGATCTCGGGCTGGCGGTCGCCAACTCGCTGGCCGCCGTGGCCGCTGGTGCCCGCCAGAT
>CAZNZH010000656.1:0-3635 GCA_964577445.1 uncultured Myxococcales bacterium | reverse complement strand
GCAGCAGCTCACCCGGAAAGACCCGCGTGTAACGCTGGGTCGAGACCACCGAGGTCAAGCAGATCTGAGCGGCGTGAGTGAGGGCCCCCCCCCCCGCCAGGTCAAGCCGTCGCGCGGACCGAGCCGAATCGCAGCATGACGGCGGGCACGACGAGCATGTTGAGGGCCGTCGACGAGACCAGTCCGAAGAGGATGACGATGGCCATCGGGGCCTGGATCTCGCTGCCCGGCTCGCCGACCGCCATGGCGAGGGGCAAGAGGCCCAGGCCGGAGGCGAGGGCGGTCATCAGGATGGGGGCGAGGCGCTCTGAGGCGCCGCGGAGCACGGCGATTCGAGGATCTGTCACGCCCTCTTCGGCGATGAGGTGGCGGATGTGGGTGACCATCATGATGCCGTTTCGCGTGGCGATGCCGAAGAGCGTGATGAAGCCGATGATCGACGCGATGGAGATGACGCCGCCGGAGACGAAGACGCCGACCACGCCGCCGATGAGCGCCAGCGGGAGGTTCAGCATGACCAGCAGCGCGTCACGGATGGAGCTGAGCGCGACGTAGAGGAGCATGAAGATCCCGAGGATCACGACGATCCCTAGCAAAAAGAGGGTGCGGGCGGCGTCTTCGGCGGCCTCGAACTGCCCCCCGTACTCGACGTAGTAGCTGCCAGGATTGGGCACGTTGGCGCCCACGCGGCGCTGGATCTCGGCGACCACGCTGCCGAGATCCTCGCCGTCGCCGACGTTGCACATCACGACGATCTTGCGCTGGCCGTTCTCGCGGCTGATCTGGTTGGGGCCGACGTCGCGGCGGATGTCCGCGAGGCTCTCAAGCGGCACCCAAGCGCCGCTGGGGGTGGGCACCATGGTCTGGCGGATGGCGTCGAGGTCCTCGCGAGCGTTGTCGGGGTAGCGCACCGAGACGTCGAATGCGTATGCGCCGGCAAGGACGCGCGTGACGATGCGGCCGTAAAACGCTGTCTCGATGGTCTCTGCCACGTCGCGGACCCTGAGGCCGTGAAGCGCCAGGGCGTCGCGATCGAAGCGGATGTTGGCGAAGGGGAGGTTCGCCTGCTCTTCGACGGCGAGGTCGACCACACCGGCCACTCCCTCCATCTGGCCGCGGACGGCCTCGGCGAGGCGGCGCAGCTCGATGAGCTCGGGACCGAAGATCTTCACGGCGATGTTGGCGCGGGTGCCCGAGATCATGTGATCGATGCGGTGCGAGATCGGCTGCCCG
Organism: uncultured Myxococcales bacterium; assembly: GCA_964577445.1. GTDB lineage: Bacteria > Myxococcota_A > UBA9042 > PHBI01 > JACKFB01 > JACKFB01. The sequence continues at coordinate 2,402 of CAZNZH010000656.1, read as the reverse complement.
ATGATGACGTTGGTGCCGGCGACGCCCGCGAAGCTCTTGCGCAGCGCCGAGAGCAGCTCGGCCTCGCTTCGATCCTTCATCTCCAGGCGCACCTCGATCTCGGATGCGTGGATGCCCTGCGCGTGCTCGTCTAGCTCGGCGCGGCCCGTGCGGCGTGCGGTGGCAGCGATCTCGGGCTGGGCTAAGAGCATGGCCTCGACGGTGGCCCCGATGCGATTGGACTGCTCAAGCGAGGTGCCCGGAAAAGTCACCACGCTGACCGTCAGCGCGCCTTCGTTGAACTCGGGGAGAAAGGTCCGGCCGGCGCGGCCGGCGGCGACGCTGGCGATGACGACGCCGACTAGCGACAGCGCGACCAGCAGCGGCCACAGCGGCAGCGCGCGGGAGAGCACGCGCTCGTAGGCGCCTCGCAGCCAGCGGGTCAGCGCCGGCTCGAGCCCGTGCCGCACGGCCCGACTCGTCGGGAGCAGCAGCGAGCAGAGCACCGGCGTCACCGTCAGCGCGACGACCAGCGACGCGGCCAGCGAGACGACGTAGGCCACCGACAGCGGCTCGAGGAGGCGTCCCTCGACGCCGTCGAGGAAGAAGAGTGGGAGGAAGACCAGCACGATGATCAGCGTCGCGAAGACGATGGAGCTGCGGATCTCCTTGCTGGCCTCGAACACGATGGAGAGGGCGGAGACGCCGGGCTCCGAGCGCCGCTCGCGCAGGCGCCGGACGACGTTCTCGACGTCGATGATGGCGTCGTCCACCAGCGCGCCCACCGCGATCGCCATCCCGCCCAGGGTCATCGTGTTCAGCGACGCGCCCATCGCGCTGAGCACCAGCGCGGTCACGATGAGCGACAGCGGAATGGCGAGCGCGGTGATGAGCGTGGCGCGGCCGCTGAGCAGGAAGAGGCCGATGATCAGCACCACCAGGATCGCCCCATCGCGGAGCGCGTTGGAGACGTTGTCGACGCTGCTCTCGATGAAGTCAGCTTGGCGCATCAGGCGCGGCTCGAGCTTCACGCCCTCGGGCAGAGTCGCCGTAATGTTGCGCAGCACCGCCTCGATGCGCTGGCTCAGCGCCAGGGTGTTGACGCCCGGCTGCTTCTGGATGCCCAGCACGACGCCGGGACTTCCGTTTACTGAGGCGTCACCTCGCTGAATCGCGTCTCCGACCACCACGTCGGCGACGTCCATGACCAGCACCGCGCCGCCGTCTCGCGGCCGCACCACGGCGCTGGCGATGTCCTCGACCCCGCCGACCCGGCCGAGCCCGTAAATCAGGTATTCCTGCCCGCCTTGGGAGTAGAAGCCCGCCGACGTGTTCTCGTTGCTCGCCGCCACGGCGTCCGAGACCTCGTCCAGGGTCACTCCGTGCCGCGCAAGATCGGCCGGGCGGACTTGAACCTGGAACTGCTGCACTCCGCCGCCGATGGGGACCACCTGCGACACGCCCGGGACCGCCAGCAGGCGCCGCCGCACTTCCCAGTCGGCCAGGGTTCGCAGTTCGCGAGGCGAGACCTGCTCAGAAGACAGGCCGATGAACAGAATCTCGCCCATGATCGACGAGATCGGTGCGAGGACGGGCGGCGCGATTTCGGGCGGGAGCGCCGCAGACACGAGCTGAAGCTTCTCAGCCACGACCTGGCGCGCCGTGTAGATGTCGGTGCCCCAGACGAACTCGACCCAGACGACAGACACTCCCACCGAGGTCGTGGAGCGCACCCGCCGCACACCGCTGGCGCCATTGAGCGCCGACTCGACGGGGAAGGTGATGAGGCGCTCGACCTCTTCGGGGGCCATGCCGTGGGCTTCGGCCACGACAGTGACTAGGGGCGCGGAGAGGTCGGGGAACACGTCCACCGGCATCTTCCGCGTCTGCATGACGCCCCACGCCATCAGCGCGGCGGTGCCGACCAAGACGAAGAGGCGGTTGTGCAGCGACCACCGAATGACGGCGTCGATCATGAGGTCACCATTAGTGTGCGTGCCCGTGGCCGATCTCGGCCGTGGAGGTGGACGCCAACTTCACCGAGTAGGGGCCGCGGCTGACGACCCATTCGCCGGGGGCGACGCCCTCGGTGACTTCGATGTAGGCGCCGTCTCGGATTCCGAGGCGGACAGGTCGGCGCACGAAGCTCTCGCCGCCGGTTTGGACGTAGATGACGTCGACGCCGCTGTCGTCCACGAGTGCTGAGACCGGGACGGCCGCGGCGACCACCGGCGGGCCGGTGAGGAGGTGGGCGCGCATGGCCATCCCGGCGAAGAGGCGCTCGTCCGGGTCATTCAGGCGGAAGCGAACGGGGAGGGTGCGGCTGGCGGCGTCCACCTCGGCCCCCACGGCGATCAGTGCGCCGGCGCCGACCTGGAAGACGTCGGAGACGTCCGCGAGGCGAAACCACGCGCCTGCGACCT
>CAZNZH010000655.1:0-3637 GCA_964577445.1 uncultured Myxococcales bacterium | reverse complement strand
CTGTTGTATGTCGGGGTTTCCGCCCATGAACGAGCCCTTCCACGCGGCGACCTGGCGGGCCTGGAGCAGCACGGCGAGCCCGCGGCCCTGGTTGCCGCAGTTGTTGCTGATGATCGTCAGGCCGCGCTTGGCGGAGCGGGCCAAGGCGTCGATGAGCGCCTCGGGGTTTCCCGACAGCCCGAAGCCGCCCACCATCACCGACGCGCCGTCGTCGAGGTCGGCGATGGCCTCATCGGCGCTGGCGCGGGCCTTACTCCACACGGCGGGCTCCGGGGCGCGGTGCGAGCACGGGGCGGGGGACCGGGCGCGCGCCGTCGTCGCCGGGGCGGGTCTCCACCCAGGTCCCGCTGACCGCGCAGCCGGCCACCGCGAGCAGGCGGCGGTGGATGGAGTCGAAGACCACGGCGGCGCAGGTGTCCGAGGCGTCGGGGTTGCCCGTCGCGATGGACGTGTGCGAGCACAGGCTCTCGGGGAAGCCCTCGTGGTCGCTCAGCAGGGCCGCGAGGGCCTCGGCGCTGGCGGGCTCGCCGGCGAGCAGGCCCACCCGGCGTTCGAGGTGGCCGAGGCGCTGGTGGGTCGTCGACCCCGCCGGGATCTTCTCGGCGGGGCGCAGGCTCGCGATGAGGCAGTGGTTGGTGTGCAGGATCGGGCGCGCGACGCCGCGGGCAAGCTCGACGACCTGCTGGCCGGTGGTCTCGACCGCGAAGGCCTCGCGACCATCGGACACCATATAATGATGGCCGGAGCCGAAGCGGGTCGCGCGCAGGACGTCGAGGGCGGCGCGGGCGGTGGTCTCGCGCAGCATCCGGCGCACGATGGCGCCCCAGATCACGCCGACGCGGGCGTCGGTGCAGTTGAGGTTGTTGATGAGGACCGCCACGCCCTCCTCGTTCATCCCGGCCAGCCCCAGGCAGCCCGTCAGAGTGAGCAGGGTCGCCGTGGGGTAGCCGGCTTGGCGGACCTCGAGCAGGCGCACGAAGGGGGTGGCGGAGCCGTGCATGTCCCAGGTCTGGCCGCTGATGGCCTCCCCGGGGCCCGAGGGCACGAGCGCCACGCTGCACCCGCCCGGATCGAGGTCCGCGCCGGGGTCGACCAGCGGGGCCCAGATCGCGCGGCTTATGTCGCGTAAGTCCGTGTAATGATTGAGTATTACGAGATCGGCGACCCGGACGCGCGCGGCGGTCGCGGTGGCGCAGAGCTCGGCGTAGAGCGACGGGTCGTAGGCCTCGAGCAGGGGCAGGTGGGCCGAGGCCAGGGTGCGCAGGGTGGCCGTGTCGCCGAAGTCGCCCCGCTCGAGGGCCAAGCGCGTGCGCAGGGCGGCGAGCGCTGCGATCTCTCGCGGCCACTGCGCGCCGTGGGCCGCGCCGATCTCCTCGCCGGAGCTGCCGGTGAGCACGGTCTTTTTCAGGGCCGGCGCGGCCAGGGGGAGCGGCGGGGTGTCGGGGCCGCTCACGCCAGGGCCTCGTCGATGGCGGCCTCGAGGACGTCGAGATCGGAGTCCTCGAGGTTGAGCGGCGGGCGCAGCCGAATGGCGCCGCGCTCGGTGGAGCCGACGCGCACGCCTTCCCAGGTGAGGGCGTCACGGACCTCGCCGGCGTCGGGGCGGTCGACGCTGAGGTAGAGGCCTTCGCCGTCGACGGGGCCCAGGCGGGAGAGGAGATCGCGCAGGCGTGACGCGGTGCGGGCGACGGGCAGGGCGCGAGCGGCGCGTAGCTGCCAGCAAAAGCGCAGCAGGCTGGCCTCGTCGCCGTCCCAGGTGGAGATGAGCGTGAGCTTCTCGGCGACGTACCAGGGCGTGCCGAGGTAGCAGAGGCCGAGCTGCCCGCCGGCGAAGTACCAGACCGCGTCGGCGGTGACCGGCAGGGTGTCGGCGCGCCAGACGCCGCGGCCGCTGCGGTACGCGCCGGTGGCGGTCTCTAGCAGCACCAGCGGGATCCCGGCGTCCCGCGTCAGCTCGCGTAGCGGCGCCCAGAGGGTCTCGGGCACGGCGCGCGCGGTGCGGGCGTAGACGGGCTCGATGATCACCGCCAGGATGCGCTCGCGCCCCTCCCGCGCCACGAGCGCCCGGAGGTCGGCGAGGGCCTGCTCGGGGTCGACGGTCGGGTCCGCGGTCGTGGGCCACCCGAACCAGTTCTCCGGGTCGTCCGGCGAGCGGCCCAGGGCGCGCGCCGCGGCGGTGGTCTCGCCGCCCCAGACCGGGCCGACGCTGATGACCACCGAGGCCTCGCCCCGATGGTACTTGAAGGCGCGCAGGCCCTTGTCGCACGTCTCCGCGCGGCTCGACGCGAGCACCAGGTGCTGCATCGTGCGCGGGGCGATGGCGCGCAGCATCTCGACGGAGCGCACGACGCCGGGTGTCACGAAATTGCAGAGCGAGAGCTTGTTCGCGACGGCGCCGTTCATCACGCCGCGGCGGTAGGGCGCGGTGAGCTCCCCCATGCCGGGGCCGTCGTGTTCGACGGTGCCCAGCGGGAGCGAGAGGCCGAAGTCGAGGTCGAGCACCGCGTGCGATGTCGCGCGGGGCTGAAAGGCCACCGGGGGGAGGTGCGGCGCGGTCAGGGGCAGCCGGTAGTAGACCGCCACACCGTCGGCCTCGCCGTACTGGGCGGTGTAGCGGGCGACGGTGAAGGCGCCGTAGCGGGTGTTGATGTTCATGATGGCGTCGGTGGCGCCGATGCGATTGCGGCCGGTGATGAAGGCGTAGCGCGCGGTGCCGTCGGGGCGGGTGGCCGTCATGGCCGCGACGATCTGTGCCTCCTTGAGCGCCGCGCCGAGGCCGGTGCCGCGGTGGTCGGGGTGCACCGTGACGTCGGCGGAATAGAGCGTGTTGCCGCGCCCGAGCATCGGGTCCTGCGCGGGGCCGTCCAGGTGCGCGACGTGCTCGAGGGGGAAGGCGAGGGCCGTGCCGACCAGGGTGCCGGTGTCGACGCTCTCGCCGCCGTGGTAGGCGATGAGGCCGATGGCGCCGGGCTGCGCGATGAGCGCGCCGAAGAGGTCGAGGTTGTCGCGGCGGGCCGGCTCGTAGCTGACGGCCTGCAGCGCCTCGGCCGCCGGGCGGATGCGCGGCCAGTCGGCGCGGGCGACGATGGCGATGTGGTAGCCGTCCGGGCAGGTCGCCGGGCGCGGCGGCCACGGGCGGGCGGGGTCGGAGACGGCGCCTTCGCGCCAGGTGGGCTTTTCGCCTGACTCCATCAGCGTCAGGCTGAGATCCAGGCGCTCGAAGAGGCCGTCCAGCGCGTGGGCGCCCACATGGGGGTGCAGGCGAAAGCGCAGCGCGTGCGAGCCGGCGCCGTAGAGCATCCAGCCGCGCCAGAGCCGCTGGGCGATGAGGTGGTCGGCGGCCTCGGCGGAGGGGAGGTCGAAGCCGAAGGACCAGCCGGTGGCGCGCGGTGCCAGCACGCTGTCGGGGTGACGCTCGCGGAGCGCGCGCAGGCGGACCCGGACGTCCTGTTCGCACCGCGCCGCCCCGCCGCCGGCCATGATGCGCGCGTGGACGAGGCCGCGGATGGCGCTGGTGAGGTGGGCCTCGCCGTCGTCGTCGAGCGGCCACCGGCTGAGCACCGCGCCCACCTGGCATTTCTTGGCGACCGTGACCAGATCGGGCTTACACTCCTCAACCATCTGCTTATAATCGGTG
>CAZNZH010000654.1:0-3651 GCA_964577445.1 uncultured Myxococcales bacterium | reverse complement strand
GGCTAAGTTTTGCGGCTTCGGCGGCCACCACGGCCTTGCCCTGGGCGTCGTAACTCATGAGGCTGTCCTTTGTGGCCTGGGGCTCGATCATATCGCCGAAAGAAGAACATGAACTCAACCAGCAGCTCCGTGAGCGTCGCCCGCGTCCCCGCGATCTGGGACGAGGGCACCGCCCCCCGCAGATAAGCGCGCGGATGAACCAGTCCAGCGATGGCGCCATCTCGCCCGCCGCGGTGCGCTCGGATCGTCCCACCTCTCGCTTCGGCATGACTCACTGACTGGTATGGGACGCGTACCCGACGACAGCACCTGGGAGCGAATCCTTCACCAGCCCACGGCACGCGTCAAGCGGGCGTTACGAGGCCTCATCCTCGTTGCAGCCGTGGCCGGCGAGGAACTCACCCTCCCAGAGGCCGCGCGTCGCTGCTCTCTTTCGTGGCGTTGTAGGCGTCGGACGCCTATCATCCGCCCGCCTGCTGGAAGAGACCCGCCTCAACGTGAGCACGTCACCCTCTGTCGCCGCGCGGCGATACGCCAACCGCTGGGCCGCCGCCGTCAGCGTCGCCGCCTTCGTGGCGTTAGCGCTCTTCTCCAACGTCTACTACCCGACCCGGCGCCTCGGGGTGTTCACCCAGCCCGCGCCGGCCGACGCGAGCATCGTGTCCGGCTTCGACGCCCAGGGCGCCCCGGTCTTTCTCACGGACGTCGACCGCTTCTGCTGCCCGGATCTCACGCGCGCGGGGTGGGACGCGGGCTGCGGTCACGGTCTCGCCAACGAGCGACTCGACGCGATGCAGTGGCAGGCCGTGCGATCCCGCGCTGGCGGCTGCGAGGGTGGCCGGACCTTGCGGCTGGTCCGCCTCGCCACCGTGCTCAAGCCCGACGGCGTCGAGACGCAGCGGTGCCCCATCACCACCTGCCGTGCCGTCTGGTGAGCGCCGCGCCGACCGATCCGACCCGCTGGCCCCGCCGCCTGCTCGCGGTGTTGTTCACCTGGGACCTCGCCCACCAGCTCTGGTCGCTCCACGGCGTCCAGCCGACCTTGTGGCTGCCGACCGGCGGCCTCGCCGGCATCGCGCTCGCGTGGTGGGGCCTCCGCCACGGCGGCGCCGCCTGGCCGCTCATCGGCGCCGTCGCGTGCGGCGCGGTCGTCGTCGTCGTCCACCGCGGCGCGCTGTGGCCGGAGGAGAGCGCGGTCTACGCGGGCTCCCTGATCTCAGCCTGGGTCATCGGCCGCCTCGTCGCCCGCTGGCTGCTACGCCAACCGGACGCACAGGCGCGCGAGGCCGCCGCCCTCAGCGCGGCCACCGCGACGCTGGGCGCCATGTACGTCTGCGCCGCCGCGAGCCGGTTTCAACTTCTGGGCCTCGCCTCGCTGGACCCCGACCTCCTCCGCCGCGCGCTGTCGGACGTCTACGAGCCCACCGGACACTGGCCGCTCAACGCCTGGATCGTCGAATCTCGCGCCGCCGCCGCCGCCGTCACCGGCTTCACCGTGCTCGCCGAGCTCAGCGGCGTGCTCTTCCTCTTCGGCCGCCGCGCCCGTGCGCTCAGCGCGTGCCTGCTCGTCTGCCTCCACCTCATCACCGTGGTCAGCACCCCGGTCGTCTCGTGGGGCGGCATCCTCGCCGTGCTGGTCTTCGGCTTCTCGGCCACCCCGGCTGGCACCAACGCCGAGCGCCAGCCGCGCTCACGCGTCGCCGTCATGCTGCTCGCGCTGGCCGCGCTATTGGCCATCCCGCTCACGCTGCACAACTCCACCGGCGAGCAGCCACCGTCCGAGCCCGAAGGCCCGCAGCTCACCCACCTCGGCCCGGTCACCCGCGACCAAGCGCTCCCAGGCGATTGGAAGATCCGCAGCATGCAGTGGGACAAGGGCGTCATCACCATCTGGCTACGGGCCGACCCCTCCTGGGCCCGCATCGACTTCTGGGCCACCGGCTCAAGGGACAGGCCGTACGCGCGCGAAAAAGACGGCGTCACCGCCTCGTACGTGGTCCACGAGAGCGTCTACGCGACCTTCGCGCCGGTCTTCGACCTGCTGTTCGACGCGGTCACGATCAAAGACCTCGCCGACCCACTCGCCCCACCCTGACGCGTGGGGTCGCGGTGTTGACCTGGCGGCATATGGCCGCATCACGGTCGCCAGATGGCTGGAGGTCGTATGACGGCGGCGGTGGCGGGGCTGTTGGGCGAGGCGCAGGCGGCGGCTGGGGGGCGGACGAGGCTGGATCTCCATGCTTGGATCGAGCGCGGGCGTCCCTACTCGGCGCTGGTTCATCTGGCGCGGTCTCTGGGGCGCTCGGAGCGCGAGGTGGCGACCGAGATCTCGCTGATTTCACCTCGTGCATTTGCGCGGCGTCGGGGGCTGGCGCTGCTGCCGGCGGCGGAGTCCGACCGGCTCTACCGGGTCGCTCGTGCGGTCGCGCAGGCGGTCGATGTGTTTGAGGACGACGCGAACGCGGCGGCGTGGTTGAAGCGGCCCAGTCTGGCGCTCGCGGCGCTCGAGGTGCTGGTGCACGTGCAGGACCCGCGCGCTGTACCCGCGCTGGTCGCGGTCGCCGTTGAGCTCGATGAAGCGCTAGTGGAAGACGTGCCGATGGAGGCGCCGCCGGCGGGTTGGGATCGCCGCCCGCCCGGACCGGAGGATCAGGCGATGGGGCGACGGTGGTTCGACTCGCGGCGTTCGCTCGCGCGGAGCGTGCCGTCGATCATCGTGCCGTCCGAGCGCATCGTGCTGCTCAATCCGCGGCACCCTGAGCTCACGTCGCTGCGCGTGGGCGCGGCGCGGCCGTTTTCGTTCGATTCGCGGCTTCGGTAGGGCGAGGTGCGGGCGTCTCCCCGCCGGAGCTCTCCTCCCCGGGTCCGCGGCGAAGAGACCGCGGGCGTCAGCGCACCGAGACCGCCAGCGGCAGGGTCAGCTCGACGCGCGTGCCATGGCCCACCGCGGAACGCACGACGACGGCGCCGCGGCTCTCTGCGACGAAGGCGTAGACGATCGCCAGCCCCAGGCCCATCCCCTTTTGGGCCGACGCGCCCCGGCTGCTGTTGTAGGGCTCGAAGACGCGGTGCAGCCGCTCGGGTGGGATGCCGACCCCGGTGTCGCTGATGCGGATCAGCGCGCAGCGCCCGTCCGGGAGCGCTGGGAATTGCTGGCGCAGGGCGGGCGACGGGGTGACGGCGCTCACCTGGACGCGCGCCGTGCCGCCGCGGGGCATGGCGTCGATGGCGTTGCGCAGCATGTGCTCGGTGGAGGTGACGAGGCGCTCGCGCGAGACCGCCGCCGGGAGGACGCCGGCCGCCACCTCGACGACGACCTCGACGCCGCGCGGCGCCCGCTGCGAGAACTCGCTCGCCACCGACCACACCACCTCGGCGACGTCCGCCGTCTCGCCGTCTGGACTCGGCCGCGCCGTCCCCAGCCGTAGCTGCCCCAGCAGCCCCACCACGTGGGTCACCTGCCCCGCGGCGTCGGCGATCTGCGCCAGATAGCGCCGCTTGCGCCCCTCGGTCTCCTGGGCCAGTCCGCACACGTCCACGCGATGCCGCAGGCCCAGTTCGTCCAGCACCTCGACGGCCACCCCCAGCTGACCCTTGCCACCGTCGACCACCAACAACTCGGGCAGCCCATCAAAACTGCGTCGGTCCTCG
>CAZNZH010000653.1:0-3654 GCA_964577445.1 uncultured Myxococcales bacterium | reverse complement strand
TGACGCCCGCCCGCGCGGTGGGGGTCGCCGGCCTCGATTTCGCAGGCGCCGTCTCAGAAAAAGCCCCGGCCTGGGACCTGGCGGTGGTCACCCACGCCTGGTCCGCCCTGGACTCCGAGCAGGCCGCGCTCGAGCTCGCCCGCGCGCTGGGTCGCCCCGATCTCACCGCGGCCGCGGCGCTGACCGGGCGCGGGAGGGCGTTCGCGGCCGCGGAAAACGAGGCGATGCCCGCCATCCCGCTGCTGCACCTGGAGCGCCCGGTGCACTACCGCGCGTGGATGGTGCTGGGCCCGGCCAGGGCGGGCGGCGCGGGCCTCGACCTGGGCGACGCGTGGAGGCGGCCGTGAGGCTTCAGAGCCGCCTGACCCTGGCTTTGCTCGCGATGGCGTGGCTGCCGCTCGGCGTCTCGGTCTGGGTGCTCACCCAGCGCACCGAGGACGCCTTTCAAGCGAGCTTTGAGCAGCGCCGCGAGGCCATCGAGGAGGCCGTGCGCGCCGGGCTCGAACGGACCGGGCGTGATCTCGACGTGGCGCTGGGGCGGATGGCCAAAGACGACGTGCTGCGGGAGGTCTTGCTGGAGCCACTGGCCCGCGACCGCTTCTACGGCGAGCAGGAGCGCGAGCGCGAGGCCATGGTGGAGGCCGGGCGCCTGATGACCGCCGCGGCCATCGACACGCTGCGCCTGGTGGATCGCCGCGAGGGCGGGCGGGTCCTGGCCATGGGGCACCGCCGCGGGCTGGCCGAGGCCGATCCGGCGGCCCTGAGCCTGCTACGGGCCCCGCGCGGTGAGCCGGTGCTGCGGCGCGAGCGGGTCGAGGACGAGGCGACCGGCGCGGCCGAGGAGGTCTGGACGCTACAGGTCGGGCGCGCCGCCGACGATCGGGTCGCGCTGGTCGGCGGACGGCGCCTCGACGCCCCCCTATTGGCGGAGTTCCTCGCGGGGGCTGCCGGCGGCGGGGCCGCGGAGGTCTCGGTCGCCGACGCCTCGGGGCAGATCATCGCCGCGACCTTCGCGGGAAAACCGCCTGAAGCGGGCTGGGATGTCGGGGTGCGACGGCTGCTGAGCGCTGGCGGCGACTCGACGGGCGCTGAGCTCCGCGTCTATGTGAGCCGCGCGGCCGTCGAGGGCGTGATCGCGGGGGTCTGGGCCGCCGCCGGTGGGCTCGCCGGCCTCAGCGCGCTCATCGCGCTGCTGGTGGGCCTGTGGATCTCCCGGCGGATCTCGCGCCCCCTCGAGGTGCTCGCCTTAGCCGCCGGCGAGGTCGCCCGGGGCTCGCGCGAGGTCGCCGTCGCCGAGCCGCGCGGCAGAGACGAGATCGCCAGCCTGGCGCGCGCCTTCAACCGCATGACCCGCGACCTCTCCGAGTCCGAGGAGCGCCTGCGCCAGAGCGAGCGCGTGGCCGCCTGGCAAGAGATCGCCCGCCGCATCGCCCACGAGATCAAAAACCCGCTCTTCCCCATCCAGGTGTCCATCGAGACGCTGCAGAAGGTCTGGCAGCGGCGCCACCCGGACTTCGAGGAGATCTTCGAGGAGTCGACCAGCACCATCCTCGAAGAGGTCGCGCGCATGTCGCGCATCGTGACCGAGTTTCGGGACTTCGCGCGGCTGCCGGCGCCGAACCCCGAGCGGGTCGACGTCGACGGGTTGCTGCGCCAGGTCGCGGGGCTTCACCGCGAGGTCGACCCCGGGGTAGAGGTGCGGGTCGATGGGGGCGGCCCGGTCCTCGCCAGCGTCGACGCCGACCAGCTTCGCCAAGCCCTGACGAACCTCGTGAAGAACGCCATCGAGGCCCACCAGGGGCCCGGCGGGCCGCGGGAGGGCGCCGCGGTCCTGCTCTCGGCGCGGGTGGAGGGCGACGCGCTGCGGATCCGCTGCGACGACAACGGCCCCGGGATGCCCGACGCGGTGCGCGAGCGCCTGTTTACGCCGTATTTCACGACGAAATCCCACGGCACGGGCTTGGGGCTGGCCATGGTCCACCGCATCGTCACCGAGCATCGCGGCCGCATCCGGGTGGGCGCCCTGCCCGGCGGTGGCACGCGCTTCGAGCTGGCGTTGCCGGTCGTGGCGGGTCCGCCTGATGCCGTCTTGCGCGGCCATGGTGGAGGCGGTACGTAGCTTGCGCAGCCCGGCGCTCAGCGGCCGGGGGACAGGCGCGCCTCGACGGGCGCGGTGGGAGGCAGCGATGAAGAGCACACACCCGGCGCCACGCATCCGGTGGATCCTCGAGTCGGGCGAGGTCGGCGCGCGCTACACGGGGCGCGGCTGGGTGCGCACCAAGCGCGGCTCAAAGAGCGTCCACTTCATCGCGGTCAACGATGGCTCGACCCCCGCCGCCATTCAGGTGGTCGCGGCGGCCGATCTCGCCGGCCTGGACGACGCCCTGCCGCAGATCTCGACCGGCGCCAGCGTGGAGGTCGACGGGCTCCTGGTCGAGTCGCCCGGCTCGGGGCAGCGGGTGGAGTTGCAGGCCGAGTCGGTGCGCGTCTTGGGCCCGGCGGACCCGGAGACCTATCCCCTGCAGAAGAAGGGGCACAGTTTTGAATTCCTGCGTACGATCGCGCACTTACGCCCGAGAAGTAACAGCTTCGGCGCGGTCTTCCGCATCCGCTCGACCCTGGCCCAGGCCACCCACCAGTTCTTCGCCGCCCGCGGCTTCAACTACGTCCAGACGCCCATCATCACCGCGAGCGACTGCGAGGGCGCGGGCGCGATGTTCGAGGTCCGCACCAAGGACGCCGAGCCCTTCTTCGGGCGCCACGCCATGCTGACGGTCTCCGGTCAGCTCAACGCCGAGGCCCTGGCCTACGGGCTGGGGCTGGTCTACACCTTCGGGCCGACCTTCCGCGCCGAGAACTCCAACACCAGCCGGCACCTGTCGGAGTTCTGGATGATCGAGCCCGAGATGGCCTTTCACGACATCCACGACGACATGGATCTGGCCGAGGCCTACCTCAAGGCGCTGCTGGACGCGGTGTTCGACAAGAACGCCGCGGATCTCGAGCTGCTGCAGCGGTTCGTGGAGCCGACCCTCATCGAGACCCTGACGAACACGCGCGACAACGTCTTCGAGCGCATCACCTACACCGACGCCATCGCCATCCTCGAGAAGTCCGGGCGCAGCTTCGAGTTTCCGGTGTCGTGGGGCGCGGACATGCAGAGCGAGCACGAGCGCTTCCTCACCGAGACGCACTTCAAAAAACCGGTGATGGTGACGGGTTATCCGAAGGATATCAAGGCCTTCTACATGTTCCAGAACGACGACGACCGCACCGTGGCGGCGCTGGACGTGCTGGTGCCGCGCATCGGCGAGATCATCGGCGGCAGCCAGCGCGAGCACCGGCTGGAGCGGCTGGTGGCGCGGCTACAGGCCGACGGGATGAACCTGGCCGACTACGAGTGGTACCTGGACCTCCACCGCTACGGCGCGGTGCCCCACGCGGGGTTCGGCCTGGGCTTTGAGCGCGCGGTGATGTTCTGCACCGGCATGGCCAATATCCGCGACGTCATCCCCTTCCCGCGCGCCCCGGGGCAGGCGGCGTTCTGAGCTGGCGCGCTCAGTCGTGGTGATGGCGGTCGTGGTGGTCGTGGTCGTGCTCGGACGGGCCGAAGCCGCCGAGCAGCGCTGCCGGCGCGCGGGCGCCGCCCAGGTG
>CAZNZH010000652.1:0-3664 GCA_964577445.1 uncultured Myxococcales bacterium | reverse complement strand
GAAGATCAACGGGTGCCGCAACGGGATCGGGCGCTCCAAAAAGGCCGCGTCGCCCGTGGCGTCCGGGTGAGGGGACTCCTGGCGGGCGGAGACCGGTTCGCCCGAGGTGTCGGAGACCGCGTCGCCCGTCGCGTCACCGACCGTGTCCGACGGCGCGTCCGACACGGAGTCCACAGCCGCGTCCGAGCCGGCGTCCGCGCCCGCGTCCGACACGCTGTCCGGGCTCGCGTTCGACCCCGCGTCCCCGCAGGCGGCCAACGAGACGGCGAGCGCGAGCGCGCTGCCCGCGATCGCGACCTTCCCCAAAAACCCAGCGACCATCGGATAGTTTCGACACATAAGCACGCCCTCGAGGTCACGCCGGCGACAAGACGCCGGGCTGACGGGTTCTAACAGAACCGAGCGCTCGCGCCCAACCGATAGGAACCACTATCCCGGCGCCGCCCCGAGACCGCGCGTGCGCGAGGCGCGACGACGCCCAGGCCATGACCGCTGGCGTATGGCGCCACCTCGACGGGCTCAGCGCAGACGGCGGATTCCGATCGGACCTGGCCGCTCGGCGCGCTATGCTGTCGTGGGGCACCGCCCGGGCTCAGGTGACGCGCGTGAGTGAGATCTTCGATCATCGACCACGGCTGGCAGACGACGTGCATGTGCGCGAGTCCGCCGCCGGGCCACTGCTCTACATGCGCCGGAGCCGCCGCAGCTTCGCGCTGTCGCCGACCGAGATGGCCGCGGTGGCGTGCATGGACGGCTCGCTCACCCTGGAGGCCATCGCCGCCAAGGTGCTGATGCGCCACGGCCGCACCTCCTACGCCGGGCTCGTGCAGCTCTACCAAGCGCTGGCCGCGGCCGGCTTTCTCACCGGCCCCGTCCCGCGCCTCGGGGTGCTCGGCGCGGGCGCCCGCTTCGGCTGGATCTTCGATCTCCCCGTGCTCCCCGTGCCCGGACTCGGCCGCGCCGCGCCCCCGCTCCCACCCTGGGCGACGCGCCCGGCGCTGCTCTTCAGCGTCGGGATGATCGCCGCGCTGCTCTGCCTGCCCGCCCTCCGGACGCTGGTGGGCGACCCGGCCGCGACCGCTGAGTTCTCGGGGAGCTGGGAGGCGGCGGTGCTGCTGCTGTACGGCGCGGCTCTGTTCGCCAGCCTGTGTCGGGCGATCTGCCGCGCCGCGTGGCTCAGCGCGCACGACGTCCACCCGATCCCGTTTCAGGGCGGCCTCCGGCTGCGCAATGGTCTCCTCGCTTTCGCGATCACGGACCCCGCCGAGCACCTGCGCCCGCCGGCCGAACGCGCGTCGCTCGGCCTCGCCGGCCTGCTCGGCCTCCTCATAAGCGCAGGCCTGCTGGGCGCGGGCTCGATGCTCCTCCCGCGCGCCTTCGCCGGCGCCGCCCCCTTCGCGCTGGTCGCCTGGCTCCTTGTGTTCGTGGAGCTCTGCCCCTTCGTGCCCACAGCCGACGGCGCGCGCCTGCTGGCACCCGCCGCCGACACCCCCGAAGGCCGCGCCGCGTTGGTCAGCGCGCTGCTGCGCCCGCGCACACCCTCGGCCCTGCTCGCCCTGCTGCGCCATGACCCCGTGCTCTCGATGTCGGCCCTCTGGCTCGCCACCGCCCTCATCTTCCTGCTGGGAGCGCCCGGCCCCGCGACCACCGCCTGGGCCGACCACCTGCGCGGCTCCGACAGCCTCCCGCTCCGCGTCGCCGGCGCCGTGCCCTTCGTCGCCTGGGGCGCCATCGGCGTCGTCGGCCTCGTCGTTAGCGTCGTCGGCCTCGCGCGCCGCCTCCTGCTGGCCCTGGAGTTTCACCGCGGCCTCCCCGCAGGCCCGCGCCCCAGCGTCCCCGACGAGGAGGCCGACCGCATCCTGCTCTCGATGCCCCCCCTGGGCGTGCTGCCCCAGACCCGCCACCGCGGCGAGGCCGAGCGCCTCGTCACCCGGGTGGTGCGCGCGGGCGAGGACCTCGGCCACGACGCCCCACGCGCGCTCTACGCCGTAGCCTCGGGCACGTTTCGCTTGATCTGCCCCGGCGCCGCGGCGATCCGCTTCGGCCCCGGCGACGTCTTCCTCGGCTCCATGCGAGCCCTGGGCGCCGACGAACCCTCCACCGTGGTGGCCGCCACCCCCGGCCGCCTCCGGGTGCTGAGCGCCGACGCCGTCGACCGCCTCCTCTGCGAGATCCCCGAGGCCCGAGGCGCGCTCTCGGAGACCCTGCTCTCCCGGGCCGCGTTGCGCTCATGCGCGCCCTTCGCCGGCCTGCCGGGCCACGCGTTCGACACGCTGCTCGCCCGCGCGGAGTCCATGGTCGTCGCAGCGGAGACGGTCATCTGCGACGAGTCCCGCGCCGCGTCGACGCTGTTGTTGCTACGCCGCGGCGAAGCCCGGG
Source organism: uncultured Myxococcales bacterium (assembly GCA_964577445.1). Lineage (GTDB taxonomy): Bacteria > Myxococcota_A > UBA9042 > PHBI01 > JACKFB01 > JACKFB01. The sequence continues at coordinate 1,285 of CAZNZH010000652.1, read as the reverse complement.
ACACCCACCGCGCCGGCGACCTCGCGACCGCCGGTCCCGGCGATCTCCTCGGTCTGGACTCGCTCTTTCACGGGGCCGGCGCCGAGCGCACCTGGACCGCGACGACGCGCTGCCACCTGCTCCGCATCCCGATTCGCGGGTTGGCCGACGTGCTCCAGCGCGCCGCCGGCGTGGGGCTCGCCTTGGAGACCCGGACCCAGGCGCGAATCCCGGCGCGCGCCCGCGGCCTCGCGGCCCACCCGCGCAGTCCGTGAGCTCCCATTGACTCAAGGCAGCACAAACCTCCACCTTGAGGCTCTCACACTCCGCGCGGCCGCGATCCCGCCATCGCCGCCGCCCGGTCTCGGACGGGGGTTCCGCGTTGGCCACGCTCCGGACGAGGATTGTCCGCTCCGGTCACCGCGTCTCGCTCGCGGCGGCGCTGGTGCTCGCGGCGTGCGACGGCGGAGCAGGCAGCCTCGCGCCTGACGCGAGCGACGCCGCGATGGCGGACCTGCGGCCGAGCCAGGACGTCACATCCCCGGCGGACCTCACCGCAGACGCGGGCGCTGAGCTCCACGGGGATCTGGCGGAGCCGGAGCCGTCCGACACCGCCGCCCCCGGCGCCGACGCTGACCCCACCGAGGACGCCGCCCCCGACGCCGCCCCCGACGCCGACGCCGCCCCCGACGCCGACGCCGCCCCCGACGTGACGGCGCCGGTCGCCGAGTGCGATCCCGAGCTCCAAGATTGCCCGAGCGGCGACCAATTCTACTGTTCGGCCAAGGGCAAATGCCTCGCGCACCCCACCATCGGCCTCTGCCCGGTGACCTGGAAGTTCTTCAAGCCCGCGCTCGTGACCGAGCTGCCCCTGCCCGCGGTCGTCGACACCCCGACCGACGCGACCATCACGCCCCGAATCGCGCTCCAAGCCCCCGGCAGCGACTGCACGGAACACCCGAACGCCCTGCCCTACCTCCAGTGGGCCGACGCGCACCGCCTCCTCCCCACGCCGCCTGGCTGGCCCGAGACCCTCGCGCTGCTCGAGGCCGGCAGCTCACCAGCGGATCGGGTGTGCCCCGCGACCTTCTTTCACCTGCGTAGCTGGTTTCTCCGCCAGTGCGCGACGGATCTCGCGCTGGCCGGCCTCGCCGGCGCCACCGTGACCGCCGAGACCTCGGCGGCGTGGACCAAGGGCGAAGGCTACCGCTGGACGCGCGTCCGCTTCGAGATCCCCGATCTCGGCGAGAGCACCGGCCTGCTGGCGGTGCCCGAGGGCCCCGGTCCCCACCCCGGCGTGCTGCTG
>CAZNZH010000651.1:0-3687 GCA_964577445.1 uncultured Myxococcales bacterium | reverse complement strand
TCACGTCCGTCACCACGAGGTGCCAGTGATTGCTCAGGGCCACCGAGGCGTGGACGAGGATGCCGTAGCGGCCCGCCGTCATCGCCAAGCAGTACCCGATGATGCGCACCAGCTCGCGCTCTTCGTCCGGCTTGAGGAGAAAGCGCCGCTCGATGCAGCGGCGGGTGAGGAGGTAGGTCATTTTCGGATGGATACGACGCGCGCTCGGCATGGCTTTCCCTCTCGGTTATTCGTGAGGGCGGTCCATCAGACAGCGATGGCCACCATAGGATCTATGATGCCGAGACCCCGCCGCTGTGCGTAACTTTTTTTGATGGTAAGCTAACTTTGCGAAATTACTGACTTCTCTTGAGCATAAATCCCAGCTCGCGTCACCCGTCCCCCTCGCAAGATCGCCTCCCGGGGTTCAGCTAAAAACTCAGCATTAGTTGCGGATACGAACCAAAACACGCCCTGCGAGTACGTGTTTTGGTTCGGTGTGGACAGTCGGGTCGATTCTTCGTAGACTTGCTGAGACATGGCAATCCACGCACCTTGAGCGCGTGTTGTCGCAGGGAATAGCAAGTGGCGCCATCCGAAGAGTTCTTCCTGGCTCATCCCGTGTTCACGCACGAGGAGTACGCGCGGAGCCGCAAAAGCGCGAGTCCTCGGACGGTCGATAGCCTGCTCCGCAAGCACGTCGCGAGCGGGCGTGTCGCGCGGGTGCGGCGCGGCCTGTACCTCTCGACCACGGCGGGCGCGAGCGCTGAGACGGTGGACCCGTTCCTCGTCGCGACCAAAGGCGCGCGGGACGCAGCCGTCAGCCACCACGCCGCCCTCCAGTTCCACGGGCGCGCTTATTCGATGTGGAATCAGGTCACGTTCCTCACGACGCACGCGACACGGGGCTTCCGCTTCGGTCCGGTCGAGTATGTGCCGGTCCGGCCACCCAAGCAGGTCGCCCAGCTCCCCGACATGGGCGGCGGCGTCGAGTCCATCCCGAGCGGCGGCGGCGAGGTGCGTGTCTGCACCTGCGAGCGGGCGATGGTCGACGTGCTCCATTCGCCGGCACTCGGCGGCGGCTGGGAGGAGATCTTTCGCTCCCTGGCCATGGTCGAGTTCTTCGACCTCGAGGCCGTGATCACCTACACGCTCGCCCTCGACTCGGCGGTGACTGCCGCGCGCGTTGGCTACTTCCTCTCGCTGCACCGCGAGCGCCTCTTCGTCGAGGAGAGCCACATCGAGCGGCTCGCCGCGCACGCACCGACGCAGGCGCGCTATCTCGACACATCGCGCGACGCGGGTCAGCTCGTCCGTCCGTGGAACCTCATCATCCCCGAGTGGGTGCTCAACCAGCGCTGGGACGAGGTCGCCTGATGCTGACTCGCGAACAGCTCCAACGAGCCGCCAGCGACACCGGTTTCCCCATCGACTCGCTCGACAAGGTGTCGATGCTCGTCCGTCTGCTGAACTTCATGGCGGCGCACCCGTTTTTGGGCCCGCGCGTGGCGCTCAAGGGCGGGACCGCGCTCAACCTCTTCGTCTTCGAGTTGCCGCGCCTGTCGGTCGACATCGACGTCAACTACATCGGCGCCGCGGATCGCGAGGAGATGATGGCCGAGCGTCCAAAGGTCGACGCAGCGCTGTCACAGGTCGCGGCGCGCCTCGGCCTGACCGTCAAGCGGGCGCCGAGCGAGCACGCAGGCGGCAAGTGGCGGCTCTCGTACACATCCACGCTCGGGCGCCCTGCGATCATCGAGGTCGACGTCAACTACATGCTCCGCGTTCCGCTCTGGGACCCGACGCCGCAGGATTCGCGGGAGTTCCTCGGCGACCGCGCCAAGCGCTTCAACTTGCTCGACCCACACGAACTGGCGGCAGGGAAGCTCGCGGCGCTGTTGGCTCGGGGCGCGAGCCGAGATCTCTTCGACGCCCGGGAGCTGCTCGCCCGCGACACGTTCGACCGGGAGAAGCTCCGCCTCGCGTTCGTGGTCTACGGCGGGATCAACCGTGTCGATTGGCGGACGGTCTCGGCCGATGGCGTCAACTCGACCGTCGATGACGTGAAGCGGCAGCTCCTGCCGATGCTGCGGAAGGACCTCCGGCCCCACGACGGCGACGTCGAGCGCTGGACCTCGGCCCTGGTCGATGAGACGCGCTCGCTGCTCAGCGCCGTGGTCCCACTGAACGAAGGAGAGACCCGGTTCCTTGAGCGCCTCAACGGCGAAGGCGCGATCGAGGCGTCACTGCTGACCGCCGACCTCGGCCTGCAGGCACGTATCCGCGACAACCCCGGCCTACAGTGGAAAGCACTTCATGTGAGGAAGCACACTGGACGCGACGGTTAGCGAGCGTTTCTCACCGGACTTCGAGCGACACCGACGAGACATCCGTGACTTCGGCGCGCGAAGGTGGGCCTCGCGGATTTCGAGGTCGGAGGCGACGATGCACCGGTTTGCGGGTTGCGTCGGGGTCAGCCGCCGGTGAATCGAAGCCGCACCTGCTCGACGCGGCGAGGTAGGCGCAGGGTGACCTCGACCACCGGCGCGGGCGAGCCCTCGCAGGTGTCATCGTCGCAGCGGACCACGAACGCGCTGATGGCGCCTCGTCGTTTGAAGGGTTCCAGCGCCGCGCGGACGTCGCGTTCGAGGGTCGGGCGGGCGCTGGATTGGGCGCCGGTGCGGAAGGCTTGGCGCTCCAGCAGGGACTCGAGGACGGCGCCGATGCGGGCGATGACGGCCTCGTCGCTCACGATGCCCCGCGCAGGGCGGCGCCGACGATGAAGGTCTGGCTGTCATCGCCGAGCGGCGCGGGGTCGAAGTCGCCGTGCTCTGCCAGGATGTCGAAGCCGGCCTCGGCGAGCAGCTCGCGCACGCGGCGCGGCGGCAAGAGCAGGTGCTGGATGCAGTCGCTCAGCTCGGTGGCGGGGCCACCGCGCGGCGGTGTGAGCTCGTAGCGGTAGTGGATGTCGACGCGGCGCGGGGTGCGGAGCTGGCGCTCGCTCTCCCAGACGTCGACCCGCCCCTCGGCGTCTACGGCCGACAGGGTCTGGGCGAAGTCGTCCGCGCTCTCTTCGTCGAGATCGGGCTCGTCGAGCACCGCGTCGTCGACCGAGTAGACGTCGAACCACAGGCGCCCCCCCGGCGCCAGATGCGCCGCCACCGCCCGAAAACAGGCGAGCACCGCCTCATCACTTGGGAGGGCGCACAGCGCGTTGTACGGGATGATGATCCGCTCGAAGCGCTCGCCGAGGGAGAAGCGCGTCATGTCGCCTTCGACGAGGCGCGCGTCGCTGAGGCCCTCGCGCTCAAGCTCGGCGGCGGCGCGGGCCAGCTTCGCCGGGTCGAGGTCCAGCCCGGTGGCCGCGAGCCCGGCGCGCGCCAGCTCGACCAGCACCCGCCCGCTGCCGCAGCCCAGCTCCAGCACCGAGGCCGCCCCGGCGCACACGTGCCGGTAAAAGGCGACGTCGCCCGGCGTGCCGCGGTGTAGCAGGTCGTAGACCCGCGCGCGGGCGGCGGGTTCCCAAGCGGGGGCTGGCTGGTTCACGTCGGTGTCGCCTCGCGTGTTCGCAGCGAGGGTAGCACCGCGCAGGGCGATTGTCGGGGCGGCTCGGTCGCGGTAGGACGGAGTGACCGCGCGGGCGGCGGCGGCGTATGACGCGGGCGAGGGGAACGTACTGAACGAGGGGTGATGCGATGGGGTGGCGTG
>CAZNZH010000650.1:0-3691 GCA_964577445.1 uncultured Myxococcales bacterium | reverse complement strand
GCAAGCGCCCTCCGCGCGTAAGTCCCTGAAAAGACGTCGCTGGCGCCCCGCTCGGTCCGAATATGGGAACACCCTCTTAGAAAAACGCGGCCAGCTCGAGGTAGACGAGGTGTCCCGAGGCGCCCAGCTCGCTCCGCAGCGCGGTCGGCGGGCTCGGGGGACGCGCCCCGATGCTGTTGTAGGCGCCGATGGCCAGGCTGATGTCGGCCGCCAGGTCCCAGCTCGCGCGGGTCGCGATGAGAGCAGACGGATCCTGGAGATTCGTGATGACCGAGAGGCTCAGGTCGATGAGCGGCGCGGGCTTGTAGGCCGCGGCGGCGCCCAGATACCACCGGCCGAGCAGGTAGGTCTCGCCGCGCGTGAGCGGCCCGCTGCTGAGGGCGTGCTGCACATACGCGTCGGGGTCGCCGGTGCCGGCGCCGTTATAGTGGGCCTCGAGGCTCACCGTGACGTCGGAGCCGAACCAGTCCGAGCCCACCGTGACGCGCGGCAGCTTGAGCGCGCCGTCGTCCAGACTGTAGGGCAGGTGCCCCTCGGCGCGCAGCTTGAAGCTGCCGACCGCGGCGGACACGCCGCCCATGACCGACAGCTCGTCGAAGACCTTGGCGAGCGCCAGGTACAGGTCCGCGTGCGCCAGGTAGAGCGTGCCCCGCACGCCGCCGGAGAGGTCGTCGACGCTGCCGCGGTCGGCCAGCACGAAGTCCAGCTCGAGGCGCTCGACCGGCGACGTGATGACGCGGATGGCGTCGATGCCGCGCTTTTGGGACGTGTCGAGGTCAAACGGGCTGAAGGCCGCCCACACGTCGGAGGTCGCGAAGATGAGCGAGCTTCCCCAGCTAATCCCTTGGCGCCCGAGGGTCACGTCGACCGGGCCCAGGTACAGGCCCAGGGCCAGCCGGTCGATGTCGTGTTGCAGCGTGAAGGTGTCCGTGCGGACGATGTCGGTGCTGAGGTCCAGCGAGCGGCTGGGCTCGGCGGTGACCCCGGCGCCGAGCCCGCCGAACGCGCCCTTGGCCGAGCGCAGGTCGAAGAAGACGCGATTGTGGAGGTCGAAGGTGACGTGGTCGCCGATGCGCAGCATCCACTCGACCCGCGCGATGGACGACGCGATGCCCAGCGTCGCCGGGTCGGCGGGGTCGCGCGCGCCGCGCCGGGGCGAGAGCAGCACGCCGCTGAGCGCGCGGACGTAGCCGCCCACTTTTAGCGAGGTTTTTCCTACCTCAAAGAGGTCCCACGACGCCTGCGCCGAGCCGGCAACGCCCAAGCTCAGCGCCGCCATCAGCACAGCGCTAGCGCACCTCATCGCGCTCCACCAAGCCGTCCCGCAGGTGCACCACGCGGCGCGCGCGCTCCATGAGGTGCTCGTCGTGGGACGCGAACACGAAGGTGATGCCGTGCTCTGCGTTGAGCTGTAGCATCAGGTCGATGAGGTCGCCCGACGTGTGCGAGTCGAGGTTCGCGGTCGGCTCGTCGGCCAGCACCAGCCGCGGGCGCGGCGCGATGGCCCGCACCACGGCGACGCGCTGCTGCTGGCCGCCGCTCAGCTCGTAGGGCCGCCGGTTCGCCATGTCCGCCAGCCCCACGCGCTCGAGCAGCGGCATGACGATGGCCCTGCGCTCCGCCCGGGGCATGCCTTGCAGCATCAAGGTGTACTCGGCGTTCTCGAACGCGCTGAAGACCGGCAGGAGGTTATAGGCCTGAAAGACGAAGCCGACGTTGTGTAGCCGGAAGGTCGCGCCGGCCGCGCGGCTGCGCCCGGTGGCCAGCTCGCCAGCGATGCGCACCGTGCCCGCCGTCGGCGCGTCCAGCGCCCCGATGACGTTGAGCAGCGTCGACTTGCCCGAGCCGGACGGCCCGACCAGCGCCGTGAACTCGCCGGCGCCGATGTCCAGGTCGACGCCGCGAAGGGCGTGCACCTCGACCAGCCCCTGCTTGTAGACGCGGGTGACGCCGCGCACCTCGATGAGCGCTGTGGCCCCGGCCCCGGATGTCGGCGCAGGCTCAGTGGATGGCTGCGTGTTCATGCGTAGGTCCTCATGGCCTCGGTGGGGTTGACGCGGGTCGCGCGCCACGCGGGATAGAGCGCGGCAACCACGACGAGCACGAAGACGGCCCCGATGGAGGCGAGCCACTTCGCGGGCACGATGGTGCTGTGCATGACGAGGTTTTCGACGATGACCCCGGACATCTCGACCTCGCCCTCGCTGAAGGCGGCCATGTCGATGCCGTAGACCTGGAGCGTGGCGTGGGCCGCCAGGGCGATGCCCAGCGCGAGGGTGATGGACACCAGGGCGAGGAGCACCGTCTCGGCGAGCACCAGGCCGCCTACCCGCTGCGGCGTCATCCCCAGCCCGCTGAGCAGCCCCAGCTCGCGAATCCGCTCCATCACCGCCATCAGCAGCGTGTTGGCGATGCCGAAGACCACGATGATGAAGACCGCGAACATCATCACCTGGCCCATCTTCGAGTCCAGCTCGATGAGCGCGATGATCTCGGGCATCGCTTCGGACCAGGTCAGCACCTCCAGCGCGGACGCCTTCGCGCCGAAAGCGGCCAGCAGCGCGCGCTTGGCGTCGTCGGGCGACGCGGCCGGGGCGAGCACGACGCCGACCTGCGTCAGCCCGCCGCCCATGGAGACGGCCTGCCGCGCCGCGGCCAGCGTCGTGTACGCCGCGGCGTCGTCGATGGAGCGGCTGCCGCTGTCGAGCACGCCGGCCAGCCGGAACAGCGCGCGCACCATCTCGCCTTGGGGGTCGGTCGCGGTCAGCACCACCCGGTCGCCCAGCTTCACGCCGAGGTCGTCCGCGATGCCGCGTCCCAGCACCAACGGCTGCTTGTGATCGCCGTCGAGGAAGTCGCCTTCAGCGAGGTAGCGCTTGATGTGTCGGAAGGCGTCCTCGGCCTCTGGGTCGATGCCCTGGACCTCCAACCCCTGGTTGCCGTGAGACGACGAGAGCAGCCCCTGGATGATGACCCGCGGCAGCACGGTCGCCTTGGGCAGCGCCGCCCGCACCGTCGCCACCACCGCGTCACCGTCGTCGATGACCAGCTCGCTGCCGCGGCTATCCCAATAACCAGCGGCGTTCACCAGCACGGACCCACCCGCGGCTTTATCCGCCGAGCCCAGCATCTGCTCATAGCTGTAGTCGCTGATGCCTCGGACGATCAGCATGAGCGCCAGGCTGAGCGTGATGGCCGTCATGGTGATGGCCGTGCGCGTGCGGTTGCGCCAGAGATTTCGCCAGGCGAGACGCCACATGGCTCAGGTCCTCCCGGAGATGGCGGTCACGATGGTCAGCCGCGCCGCCTTCAGCGCCGGGACGAGGCCGCAGACCAGCCCCACCACCACGAGCGCTATCGCCGGCTCAGCCAGCATCTGCCAGTTGAATTCGTAGAAGATGCGCCCGCGGATGGTCACGCCCATGTAGTCGAACGAGCCGTCGCCGCTGGACGTGAACGCCCCCAGGGAGAGGCCGTAGACGTGGTGGTAGAAGGCCAAGGCGCCACCGGTGATGACGCCCACGGCCGCCCCCAGCGCGCTGACCAGCACCGCCTCGGTGAGCACCACCGTGGCGAGTCGTGCCGGGGTCAAGCCGATGGCCAGCAGCACGCCCATCTCGCGGCGGCGCTCGAGCACGGTCATGCGCTGGGTGTTGAAGATGCCGAGGCCAGCGACGATGAAGATGACGAA
>CAZNZH010000649.1:0-3694 GCA_964577445.1 uncultured Myxococcales bacterium | reverse complement strand
GAGCTGCGGGCGCTGGCCGGCGGCGACGCGGTGGTCTTCGGCTCCGGCGCCCAGCTCTACGGCTGCGCGTCGGCCGTCCCGCCCGGCTGGCACCTGCCGCGCGCGTCCGAGGTCGCGTGGCTCGCCGCCCAGGCCTTCGACGCCGCCGGCCGCGACCCGGCCCGGGTCCCGGCCCAGGACCCCGCCTACGTCCGCCCCAGCGACGCCGAGCTCAGCGCCTGAAGCCCGCGCGGGTCGCGCGAAACGGCCACCCGCGTAAGCCCGCAGCCCGAGCGCCGACCGGCGCCAACCCGTCGTTGACAGCGCCTATCGCGCTCGTTAGGGTCGCCTGACCTCCGGGTCAACGGCATCTCGACACGACCGCGCGGGCAGCCCTCACGGCGAGCTTGGCGACGGTCAGAAGGCGTGCTCCGACCCGGGGCGCGAATGGTGAGGCGATGGCCTACAAGCACACGAAGTATATCTTCATCACGGGCGGCGTGACGTCGTCTCTGGGCAAGGGGCTGACCGCCGCGGCGCTGGGCGCGCTGCTCGAGGCGCGCGGCCTCAACGTGACCATCGTCAAGATGGACCCGTACATCAACGTCGATCCGGGCACGATGAACCCCTTTCAGCACGGCGAGGTCTTCGTCACCGACGACGGGGCCGAGACCGACCTGGATCTGGGGCATTACGAGCGCTTCGTGTCGATCACGACCAACCGCCGCAACAACTTCACGGCCGGGCAGGTCTACGAGTCGGTCATCAACAAGGAGCGGCGGGGCGAGTATCTCGGCGGCACCGTGCAGGTCATCCCGCACATCACCAACGAGATCAAAGAGCGGGCGCTGGCGGCGTCCGAGGGGCGCGACGTCGCGATCATCGAGGTCGGCGGGACCGTGGGCGACATCGAGTCGCTGCCCTTCATCGAGGCGGCGCGCCAGCTCCGCTTCGACGTCGGCCACGAGAACGCCATCTTCGTGCACCTGACGCTGGTGCCGTACATCGCGGCGGCCGGCGAGCTGAAGACCAAGCCCACGCAGCACTCGGTGAAGGCGCTGCTGGAGACGGGCGTTCAGCCGGACATCATCGTCTGCCGCACCGATCGCCCGCTGTCGACCGAGATCAAGCGCAAGATCAGCCTCTTCTGCAATGTCCCGCCCAAGCGCGTCATCACGGCGCAGGACCAGGCGTCGATCTACGCGCTGCCCATCGCGCTGCACGACGAGGGGCTGGACGATCAGGTGGTCGAGGCGCTGAGCATCTGGTGTCGCGCGCCCAACCTCGGGCCTTGGGAAGAGGTGGTCCAGAGCACGCTGCGGCCGTCGGAAGAGGTCGAGATCCTCATCGCCGGCAAGTACGTCGAGCTGGTCGAGAGCTACAAGTCGCTCAACGAGGCGCTCAAGCATGGCGGGCTGAAAAACCGCTGCCGGGTCAACATCCAGTACCTCGACTCCGAGCTGCTCGAGTCCGGCGACCCGAAGGCCCACGCCGCGCTCGAGAGCGCTGACGCGATCTTGGTGCCGGGCGGCTTCGGCCAGCGCGGGATCGAGGGGAAGATCGAGGCGGTGCGCTACGCTCGCGACTCCAAGGTGCCGTTTTTCGGGATCTGCCTGGGTATGCAGTGCGCGGTCATCGAATTCGCCAGGAATGTGCTGGGGTTGCCGGACGCCGCGTCCGAGGAGTTCGGCACCGACTCCGAGCACCTGGTCATCCACCTGATGGAGGCCCAGAAGGTCATCATCAACAAGGGCGGCACCATGCGGCTCGGCGCCTACGAGGCGCGGCTGACCCCCGGGAGCTGGGTGCACGAGGCCTACGGCGAGAAGGTCATCAGCGAGCGCCACCGCCACCGCTACGAGTTCAACAACGCCTACCGCGATCGGCTGGACGAGGTGGGCATGAAGGCGACGGGCGTGAACACCGCGCTCGATCTCGTCGAGGTGGTCGAGGTCTCAGACCACCCGTGGTTCGTCGGGGTGCAGTTTCACCCGGAGTACAAGTCGCGCCCGCTCAAGCCACACCCGCTCTTCGTGGGCTTTGTCGGCGCAGCGCTTGCGCACAAGCGGGCTCGGACGCGATCGGAGGCTCCGATCGAGGGCGCGCTGCAGGCCTGAGAGTCGCCCGGCGGGCGGCTGCGGTGAACGCGCGTGCAGTGCGATATTTTGATCGCGGATGCCCGGGCCCGTAGCTTCCTCGCCGTGTCAGCAGATCTCTCCCCAGCAGAGCGCTTTCGTGCGCGCGATCGCATCGTCGGCCGGCGAGCCGACGGCGACCCCGTCATCCGCCTGGAGATGTACGGGATCATCGTGCTCGCCTTCAGCGCCACGCTGCTCTTGGCGCTCCTCACCTTCGATCCGGCCGACGTCGGCGCCATCGGCGGCACCCGCGCGCAGCCGGCCGAGAACATCATCGGCCCGATCGGCGCCCACGTGGCCGATCTCTTCTTGTCGGCCCTGGGCATCGGCGCCTTCGCCTTCGCCGTGCTCTTCGGCTGGCTGGGGCTGTCGTACTTGATCGGCCGGCGCTTCCACGTCACGCGCACCGACGTCTTAGGCTGGTTCGGCCTGCTCTTGGGCGCCGCGGTGCTGCTGCACGTCAGCTTCGCGCCCGCGCACCTGCTGGGCCACACGCCGGGCGGGCTGGCGGGCGAGTACATCGGCGAGGTCGGGCGGGCGCTGCTGTCGACCACCGGCACCTTGATCTTGGCGATCACGATCGTGGTGGTGTCGGTCATCGCGGTCACGCGCCGCAGCGTCTTTGAGCTGGCGACACTCAGCGCGACCACCGCCCGGCGTGGCGGCGCGTTGCTGATGCGGTTGATGCGCCATGGCGACGCGCCCGACGCGCTCGACGAGGGCGCTGAGCCCGCCGGCGTGGAGGCTGCCGCGGGGCGGCGCGCGGATCGCGACGCGGACGACGACGACGATAAGGACGCCGGCGGTCCGAAGGTCGTGCTCCCCGAGCGGCGCGCGGTCACGCCGACCGAGGACATGGTCGGCAGCATCGAGGCGCCTCCGCCGGCGACGCCCAAGCCGCGCGTGCGCACCGATCGCGGCGGCGCGACCTTGACGGCGACCGCGCTGCCCGGGTCGGCTTCAGCGGCTCCGAACGGCGACGACGGCGACGACGGCGACGACGAGGCCGACACCGCCGAGCGCCCCGGCGTGCGCGATGCGGCCTCCGAGGTGGCGCCCGCAGCCGCCGTGGCGGCCGAGGACGACATCAAGATCGTCGAGTCGGTGGCGATGCGCCGGAGCCGCGACCTCGTGGTGGGCGAGCAGATCGTCATCCCCGACACGGAGCGCCCGCCGAGCTACGAGTTCCCGCCGCTGTCCTTCCTCGAGTACGAGGCGCCCGAGGGCCAGACCTACGACCGCGAGCACCTGCGCGCCAACGCCCAGATCCTCGAGGCGAAGCTCTCCGACTACAAGGTCCAGGGCAAGGTCGTCGAGATCCACCCCGGCCCCGTCGTCACCATGTACGAGTTCAAGCCGGCGCCGGGCATCAAGATCTCGTCGATCGCCAACCTCTCCGACGACCTCGCGATGGCGCTGAGTGCCTTGCGCATCCGCATCGTGGCGCCGATCCCCGGCAAGGACGTCGTCGGCATCGAGGTGCCGAACAAGACCCGCGAGACCGTGTGGCTCAAGGAGATCCTGTCGGACCCGTGCTACTCGCGCTCCAAGGGCAAGCTGACCCTGGCGCTCGGCAA
>CAZNZH010000648.1:0-3696 GCA_964577445.1 uncultured Myxococcales bacterium | reverse complement strand
CCCTCCGCCATGCTGCCCGAGCGGTCCACCAGCAGCATCACCAGCGGCACGCAGCCCAACGGGACGCACTGGTTGTTCTTGCAGAGGGTGCCCTCGTGGCAGCCGCGCACCAGCGAATCGTGCCCGGTGCCGCTGGGCAGGCAGTCGTGGTAGCTGGTCAGCGAGGCGCAGTACGGGGCGCCCGGCGCGCAGAAATTGTTGGGCCGGCACTCCCCGGTGAGCTCGTGGCAGCCCTGCCCTTGTGGACACGGGCTCGCCGGGGTGATGGTGTCGCCGGTCGCGTCACACTGCCCCGGCGTGGTCGCGTCTGCGCAGGAGAGCGCGCCCGGAAAGCAGGTGTGGCACGCGCCATCCGAGCAGATCTGGCCGATGGCGCAGCGGCGGTACTCGACCTCCCAGCCCGTGCCGGACGGGTTGCAGACCTGGTAGGTCGAGATGCCGACGCACTCGGTAGATTTTGGCTTACAAAACGGGATCTTGCACAGGCCCGTGTCGGGCTCGCACCGCGCCGCGCCGGTGCACTGGGTCTCGAGGCCGTGCCCCTTGCCGCTCTTGGAGCACAGCGCCCAGCTCTGGTCCGAGATGCAGGTGCGCAGGTTCGGGACGCAGGCGAAGGCGTCGCCGCCGGCCACCTCCGCGTCGGGCGTGGCGTCGACCCCGATGATGACGACGCCGTCGGGCTTGGTCGTGGCGTCGCCGCCGTCGCGCGCGAACACGTCAAAGCCTGCGTTGGTGTCGCCGCCGCCGCACGCGCCGAGCGCCGTGACCACACCCAGGGCGAGCGCCAGCCACGCCCACGGCGCGCGCAGCCTCGCGCGGCACCCTCGCCTCTGCCTCATCCCCGCCTCCCTTTCCGCCGCCCGCGGGCTGGCCGCTTGCACCCCCCAGAAGGTAGCATGACGGCTGAGGCGAGCCGAAACCTGCGAGCACGCGGCTGGCAGGTCGGGGGGCCCACGCCGAGGGAGACGCTCATGGCTGCGCAATCTGCTGGCGTTCGCGGTCGGGTCATCGCCGGTCTCCGCGCCCTGCCGCTGGCCGACGACGAGGACGCGGAGATCCTGGTCCGTTGGCTCGAGGTGCAACCGGAGCCCGAGGAGGCGGGCGAGGCCGACCCCACGACCTGGACGGTCGGCCTGTCCAGCGACGGGTCGCGCCTGACCTGGTACGCGGCGGGGCCGACGGAGCTCTTCGTCCCCACGATCGGCGCGTTCCTCATGGAGGCTGGCGCGAGCGACGAGGAGCTCGAGAACATGGCCGCTGCGGGCGAGCACCTGGAGCCGAAGGCGGCCGGCTCGTGGATCGAGCTGTCGGCCGGCGGCCTCGACGGCGGCTGGTTCTTCCCGTCCCCGGCCCCCCTGGCGAAGGCCCGCGCCTACGTCGCGCAGCACCCGGTGGCCGCCCAACTGTTGGAGTGGGCCCGGCGCTGCTCCGCGCAGTCCGCGGCCCAGCTCCGGCGCTCGGTCACCGCGGGCGAGGAGGTCACCGAGCTGCTGCTGCCCATCCCCGGCCGCGACCGCGCTCAGGACCTCGATCTCGCCAAGCACGGCCTGGAGATGGTCGGCGCGCCCTGGTTTGGAGCCGGCGTGGCGCGGGCGCTGGCGGACGCGGACGACTCGAGCCGCCTGCTGGTCGCCGCGCTCACCGGCGCCGGCCTCGCCCGCGCGGGGGTGCTCCTCACCGAGCCCTCGCCCCACACGGCGCGCGCCCTGGCGTTGCTGGCTCCCGGCGCATCCGCGAGGGCGCTGGACCGCTTCGAGGCCGCCCTCGGCGTCGCCGGCCCGCAGTGGGCCGCCGCCATACAACGCCCCGAAGGATTCTCTGTAGAACTCTACTACTCGCCCTGACAGGGGTGAGCAGGTCAGGGGTCGCCAAGCCAAGCGTCCTCGGAGGACGCTCAATGGACGCGCATCAGGTCTACCTCATCCCCGGCTTTTTCGGCTTCACGAACCTGGGGACCCTCCGCTACTTCGCCCACGTCCGCGAGTACCTGGGCGGGGCGCTCGAGGCGCGCGGGATGACGGCCACGGTGCACGACGTCGCCACGCGGCCCACCGCGTCCGTCGTCGACCGGGCGCGCCGCCTGGCCGAGGCCGTGGCCGAAAACCCAGACGCCGGCGGCCCGGTTCACCTGATCGGCCACTCCACCGGGGGGCTCGACGCCCGGCTCTTCGCCACGCCGGGGGTCGACCTGGGCGCCGAGATCGACGTGGAGGCCCTGGCCCGGCGCGTGCGCAGCATCGTGACGGTCGCCACGCCGCATTTCGGCGCGCCGCTGGCCTCGTCATTTTTCGGAGCCGCGGGCGACAAGGTGCTGCACCTGCTGAGCCTGGCGACCGTGGACCTGGTGCGGAACCGCCGCGTGTCCATCGCGGCGATGCAGGGCTTCGTCCGGGTGCTCAACCTCTTGGACGAGGCCGCCGGCGTGGGCGCGGGGCTCTTCGACGAGATCGAGAGGACCCTGCTCGCGGATTTCAGCCCCGAGCGCCGCGAGGCGGTGGCCCAGTTCTTCGACGACGTGGGCCGCGACCGCTCGCTGATTCGCCAGCTCGCGCCCGAGGGTGCGGAGCTGTTGCGCGCGCTCTTCACCGACCGGCCGGAGGTCAGGCGCGGCTCGGTCGTCACCCGCGGGCGCCGCCCGGGCCTGCGCGACACCGCCGCCCTCGGCTTCGACGCGCCAGGCCAGGTGCTGCACGCGGTCTACCGCTGGCTCGAGCGCCGGGCGGGCTTTCCCCCCGGCGTGGCCCTGCCCCACGGCGCCGACAGCGACGAGCTCGCGGCGTCGCTGGCCGCGCGCTTCGGCGAGCTGCCGCCGCGCACCGCCAACGACGGCATCGTCCCCACGCGCTCGCAGCCGTGGGGCCAGGTCATCCACGCCGCCTGGGCCGATCACCTCGACGTCATCGGGCATTTTCGCGGGCCCGACCACGCGCCGCCCCACGTCGACTGGCTGCCCTCGGGCTCGCGCTTCGACCGCGACGGCTTCGAGTCACTGTGGGGCGACGTCGCCGACTTCGTGGTGGCCTGAGCGCGTCGCCGGGTGGGCCGTCAGGTCGAAGACGAGGTCGACCAGCTCGGCGCCAGCCTCGAGCGGGCCGCCGCGCAGGCCCGCGACCAGGGACGCGACGTCGCCGCCGCCGCCGCCCGAAAAGCGCAGGCTGGGGCCCGGGATGGCCTCCTGGACGGTCGGCGCGGTGTAGACGGCGTCGTCGAAGACGAAGGCGATGCGGCGGCCGACGTGGGCCGCGGTCCATGCCTTGAAGTCGGGCAGGATGGCCTCGCGGAAGACCAAGACCAGCTCGGGGACCGGGCCGGCCTGAGCGTCGGCTAGGACGGAGCACCGCTCGAGATCGGCGGCGGTGAATCGGGCGGCTCCGACCAAGAGCGCGCGGTGGCTGCTCGGCGGCTCAGCGCGGCTCGGAGATCCCATGAAAACCCAGCCCGTACCTGGGGGAATTGGCAGATCGGAGGCGAAGCGCACCAGGGCGTCGCGGTCGTCGCTGACCAGCTCGGCGGGGCCGCCCTCCCAGCGCTCGAGCGTGACGTCGGGCGCCAGGGGCAGGCGGGCGCGGATGGTCTCGGCCATGGCGTGCACCGCGGCGTCCTCGACCGGGTGCAGGCCGAAGGTGCCCGGGGCGAGCAGGCCCGCCACCGCCGGCGCGGAGGCGTGGGGCAGGCGCAGGTGGGCGCGGACCAGGC
>CAZNZH010000647.1:0-3703 GCA_964577445.1 uncultured Myxococcales bacterium | reverse complement strand
CAGCAGACGGCACAATGCCTCCGACGCGGAGCAGTGGGCCCCGCGGGGAGATGCCTCATGGCGCACGCCGTCACACCGAGTCAGATTTCCCTCGGATTCACCGAGTCCGGCGCGCGCTTGGAGGCCTTCGCCCTGCGCGCGACCTCGCAGTCCGAGGTGTTGAGCACCGTGGCGACGGCGCTGTCGAGCCGCTGCCCGCGCGTGGACAAGGGCGCGGTGTTGTCAGCGCTCGCGGCCCGCGAGCGCGAGGAGTCCAGCCATGTGGGCGACGGAGTAGCGTTGCCGCACGCGTCGGTGGACGGGCTGGACGCGCCGCTGTTGATGGACGTGAGCCTCGAGCGCCCGGTGCTGTGGGGGGATGGCCCCGTCTCGCGCTGCATGGTGCTGCTGGTGCCTCGCGGGGACGCCGCCTCGCACCTGGGGCTGGCCGCGGACGCTGCCCGGCGGGCCGGAGCGGGCTCCGGGGCGAGCTGAGGTGGCGCCGGAAGGGGCAGCCCCGCAGCCGGCAGAGCGTGCTCAGGGCGCGGTGCGATTGCTCATCGTCGACGACGAGCCGATGTTGGTGCGGGCCATCGCGCGGCATTTCCGCGGCGAGGAGCACCACGTCCGCACCGCGGCCACGGGCGCTGAGGCGCTGGCGATCCTGGCGGCCGAGGCCATCGACGTGGTGCTGCTGGACGTGCGCCTGCCCGACCTGAGCGGGCCCGAGGTCCTCGATGTGATCCGCCGCGAGCAGCCGGATGTGCAGGTCGTGATGATGACGGCCTATGCGACCATCCAGACCGCGGTCGACGCGATGCGGAAGGGCGCGTACGACTTCCTCACCAAGCCCTTCGAGCCGCCGGAGACGCTGGTCTTGACGGTGGCGCGGGCGAGCGAGCGCAAGCGGCTCCTCGATCGAAACCGCTTCCTGGAGCGGCGCCTGGAGCTGGACGACGACTACTACGGCATCGTCGGGAGCGCCCCGGCCATGCGGCGCCTCTTCGCGCTCATCGAGTCGGTGCGGCATGCGTCGTCGAGCGTGCTGATCCGCGGGGAGAGCGGGACCGGCAAGGAGCTTGTGGCGCGGGCGCTGCACCACGGATCGCCCAGGCGAGCGCGCGCCTTTGTGGCGGTGAACTGCTCGGCGCTGCCCGACGCGCTGCTCGAGAGCGAGCTCTTTGGGCACGCGAAGGGGGCGTTCACGGGCGCGGACCGGGCGCACGAGGGGCTCTTTGAGGCGGCGAGCGGCGGGACGCTGCTGCTCGACGAGATCGGCGACATGCCGCTGGCGCTTCAGGTCAAGCTCTTGCGCGTGCTGCAGGAGGGCGAGGTGCGCCGCATCGGCGAGACCCAGCCGCGCCCCGTCGACGTGCGCATCATCGCCGCGACCCATGTGGACATCGCGCGCGCCGTCGGCGACGGGCGCTTTCGCGAGGACCTCTACTATCGCCTCAACGTCATCGCGCTCGAGGCCCCGCCGCTGCGGGAACGCCGCGAGGACATCGCGCAGTTGGCGTATCACTTCTTGAGGCGCCACGCGACCAAGCAGAGGCGTCGTATCGACGGGATCTCGACGGGCGCGCTGGCGCGGCTCGAGGCCTACGGGTGGCCGGGCAACGTGCGCGAGCTGGAGAACGCCATCGAGCGGGCGGTGGTGCTGGCGCGCGGCAGCGTCGTGGAGACGGACGTGCTGCCCGAGACGCTGCGGGACCCGTCGCGGATGACCGGGCCGGCGGTCGGGCCGCTGAGCGCGCAGCCGTTTCAGGCCGCCAAGACCCAGGCGATCGAGGCCTTCGAGGCGCGATACGTGCGCGAGGCGCTCGAGCGGAGCGACGGCAACGTCTCCGAGGCCGCGCGGCTGGCGGGGCTCGATCGCTCGAATTTTCGCCGGCTCGCCCGGCGCTACCCCTCGGTGTATGGCGGCGGCGACACCGAGTGACCGCAATATTCGACACCCCCGGGGAGCGGGTCTAGGCTCCGCCCACCCTGGAATCGGAGCGCACAACACGATGGGCGTGGACGCTGCTGGCAAGAAGTGGCCTGAGGGCGCGATGGAGCGTGCGAGCACGACCCGCGCCGTGTGCCCGCTGTGCAACGCCACCTTCCCCGGCGAGACCCTCGTGTGCCCCCAAGACGGCACGGGTCTGCTTGAGATCCCGGACGCGCCGCTGTTGACGGGGACGGTGCTCGACGACCGCTACGACATCGGCGGCGTCGTGGGCGCTGGCGGCATGGGCATCGTGTACCGGGCCCATCAGCGCGCGATGGAACGCGACGTGGCCGTCAAGGTCCTGCACCCGCACTACGCCCACGACCCGCGCGCCGTGAAACGCTTTTTCCGCGAGGCGCAGGCGTCCAGCCGGCTGATCCACCCGCACGTCGTCACGGTCTACGACTTTGGCCGCAGCCGTGAGGGCCACCTCTATATGGTGATGGAGCTGCTCGAGGGCTGGACCCTGGGCGACCTCATCTACCACCGCGCGCCGCTCACCGCGCCGACCGCCGTGCGTCTGGCGGTCCAGATCTGCGAGGCGCTGGACGCCGCCCACCAGCGCCGCGTGGTGCACCGCGACCTCAAGCCCGACAACGTCCAGCTCATCAGCCGCGACGGTCAGGTCTTCGCCAAGGTCCTCGACTTCGGCATCGCCCGCGTCATGCGCGACCCCGACGCGGATCTCGGCGTGCACCTGTCGACCGTGGATATCGCGGGCACGCCGGCCTACATGAGCCCCGAGCAGATCATGGGGCGCGATCCCGACCCGCGCTCGGATCTCTACGCGCTCGGGGTCATCCTGTACGAGATGCTCACCGGCGAGCGGCCATTCGACGACGAGAACTCCGTCACCCTCTGCATGCGCCAGCTCAACGATCGCCCGGCGAAGATGGCCGCGCACACCGGCGAGGGCGTGGTGCCGGCGGACGTCGAGGCCGTCGTTCAGTCCCTGCTCGAAAAGGACGTCGAGTCGCGCCCCGCCGACGCCAAGACCGTCCGCGAGCGCCTGTTGGTGACCGACGCGGGCCGGGCCTCCGTCAGCGTCAAGAGCTTGGCCGAGCGCAGCGTGTCACGGCGCGTCAGCGGTCTGCCCACGCGGCCCGACGCCGGCGCGATGATGGCCTTGCCTACGATGGACGTGTCCGACGATGCCCACGGGGCGAGCTTGGGCGCGACGTCGTTGGGCGGCGTCATCGGCGCGGTGCGCAGCGCGGCTCCCGACGGTGTGGCTCGCGCGGCGGCCCCGTGCCCCATCTGCAAGACCCCCGACATCGCGGCTGGGGAGCCCTGCCGGCGCTGCGGCCATGTGCGGCGGGCCGTCGCCGAGGAGCCCACCGCCCACGAGCGTGCCGACCGCGCGCGACTCCCCGCGGGTCCTCCGGCGGCCATGGCGAGCCTGCTGGTCGGCCGGGAGGCGGACTTCAAGGGTGAGGCGCTCTTCGCGTGGCTTGAGAGCTGCTTTCACGAAGGGTGGCACGTCCAGATCCGCGACGCGGCGGCCACCGTGCGGGTGCCGCGGCGACCGGGCGTCGGGCTGGTCGAGTCGGTGCGCCAGCTCTTCGAGAGCCTCAAGATCATCCGCGCCGCCGCGCTGCGCTCAAACCTCGCGCTGCGCATCGGCCTGCTCGCCGGCACCGACGAGGACGAGCGAAACCTGATCGACCTCGCCAGCCGCCTCGCCGCGGCCGCGCCCTACGGCGACATCGCCGTCCCCAGCGCCTTGGCGCG
>CAZNZH010000646.1:3007-3705 GCA_964577445.1 uncultured Myxococcales bacterium | reverse complement strand
GAACAGGCGCCTGACGCTCAGCCTACACATTTGCCGCCGCGAAAGGTGTACGCTAGGCACCGGACGCCCGTTGGGGGTCTGCTGGTGCTGGCGGGCTCCTGCTGGCCGGCGGGGGGTGTGATGCGGGTTGTAGTGACCGGGGCGTCGTCGGGGCTGGGGGCTGAGTTCGCTCGGCAGTTGGCCTCCAAGGGGCACGATCTCGTGCTGACGGCGCGGCGAGCCGGCCCGCTCGAGGCGCTGGCCACGGAGCTGCGCGCGGCCCGTCAGGTGCGGGTCGACGTCGTGGCGCTGGATCTCGCGGCCCCGGACGGCCCCCGGGCGCTGTTTGAGGCGGCGACCGCGGACGGCGCTCGCGTGGACATGCTCATCAACAACGCCGGCTACGGCTACTTTTCGCCGTTTCAGGACTGCGAACTGGAGCGCGCGCTCGGGCTCATCGACCTCAACGTGCGCTCCTTGGTGGAGCTGTCCCACCGATTCGCCCTGCACATGCTGGAGGGGAGCACTCCAGCGCACATCATCAACGTCGGCTCGACCGCCAGCTTTCAGCCCGTCCCGAACTTGGCGGTCTACGCGGCGACCAAGGCGTTCGTGTCGAGCTTCTCCGACGCGCTCTCGGTCGAGCTCAGCCGGACCAACCTGCGCGTGACCGCGGTTCACCCCGGGCCCACGCGGACTGGGTTCATGGGTGCCGCGGG
>CAZNZH010000646.1:850-2997 GCA_964577445.1 uncultured Myxococcales bacterium | reverse complement strand
GAAGGAGAACCTGCTCACGCGGGTGGTGATGATGGACCCCGAAGACGTCGTGCGGCAGGGACTGAGCGCGGCGCTGGGCGGGCGAATGAGCGTCGTGACCGGCTGGCTGAACAAGCTATTGGCGGCCTTCACCCGGTTTTCACCGCGCAGGCTCACGGCGATCGTCTCGGGTAAGCTGATGAAGGTGGGCATATGACGGCGACGGCGCACCGGGTCTTCGCGCTGCTCTGCGGGCTGGCTCTTCCGGCCCTCTTGCTGGCGGGCTGCGCCGACGACACGACCGCCGCGGGCGAGCTTGGGGTCGAGGGCGCGAGCTGCCTGCGCTCGCCAGACTGCCAAGCCCCCCTTCAGTGCCTGAACAATCTCTGCACCCCGTGGATCTCGGGCGAGCCCGGCGACGCGTCCGGAGGCACCCCCGAAGATGGGGCGCTCGGCGGCCCGGCCGACGCCCGCGATCTGCTGCACATCACTGAGATTCCAGAGAGCGTGGAGCTTCCCGGCGACCTGCCCTTCGTGGACAAGGACCCCGGCCCAAATCCGCTGGACACCGGCCCGGCCGAGATCTTCAGCGACTGCGAAAACCTCGGCATCTCCAACCGCTGGGACGGCGCGTTCACAGGGGCCATCGTCTTTGACATCAGCACCATGGGGCTGGTGCCGCCCGAGCTCGAGCAGGGCATCATCACGGTCACGGGTGACCTGGGCTTCGACATCGTCTGCATCGACTCCAAGCTGCTGGTGCAAGGCCAGATGAGCGGCAGTGGGCGCGTGCCGGGCGGCGCGGCCCCGGGCGACTTCCCCTTCGAGGTGACGATCTCGGGCTTCTACAGCCCGTCGAACCAGGCGCTGAACGCCGACATGATCGAGGGCGTGGTGACCATCTATGGGCTGGTCGAGGCCTATTTCGCCGGCACCATCGAGGGGAGCCTGAAGTCCGGCCAGCTCATCGGCACCTGGCAGGGCGCGACGACGGGGACCAACCTCCCCACGGTCATCACCGGCGACGCCGAGGGGAAGGGCGCCTGGGCCGCCGACCCCGGCCCGTAGCCCCTGCTGGGCGCCAGGCGCCAGACGCCTGGTGTCGCCTCGTGTCCTCGCTGGCGCTGCCGGCGCCGCCGTTGTGGCCCCCGGCCTGGCAGCGTATCCTCAGGGTGGAGCCGTTCACCGCGGCCCGCCGCCGCCGGGGCGCGCCCGGACCCTGCGCGAGTATGTCTCGCGGGGTCCTGGTGCGTTGCGGTGGCGTGTCTCCGCCATCCACACCCGGCCCGCCGTGCATCAAGCCTCTCCGCCGCTGCGGCGCACTGTCGGCCTCTCCGCCGTCGTAGCCGCCGCCTACTTTCTGACCGGCATCGCCGGCCTGGCGCTCGCACACGATCACCACGCCGTGACCTTGGTCTGGCCGCCGACCGGCATCGCCATCGCCGCCCTGTACCTGCGCGGCGCGCGCCTGTGGCCGGGCGTGTTCGTCGGCGCGCTCTGCGTGAACCTCTACGCAGGATGCGCGGCCGGCGCCGCGGTGGCGATCGGCGCCGGCAACGTCGTCGAAGCCCTCGTCGCCGCCAGGCTCCTGCGTTCGACCGGGCGCTTCGACCCGCGCTTTGTTCGCCCGCGGGACCTCCTCTGGTTCACCGCCGCCGCGGTCCTCGTCGCGCCGCTGATCGGCGCCCTCTCGGGCGCGACCAGCCTCTGCCTCTTCGGCGAAGCCGACTGGTCCCGCCATGGCCCACTCATCCGCGACTGGTGGCTCGGCGACGCCGCCGGCGCCCTGATCGTCGCCCCGGTCATCCTCACCTGGGCCCGCGCCCGCCCGCCGAGGCCCTGGTCCAAGCTCCGCGTCCTCGAAGCCGCCGGCGTGTTCGTCGCCGCCCTGCTGACCAGCCTTCTGGTCTGGACGCCCCACCTCAAGGTCCAGAGCTCGTTGCAACCGCTCGCCTTCCTGCCCTTCCCCGTGCTGATCTGGGCCGCCGGCCGCTTCGGCGCCATCGGCGCGTCCACCACGACGCTGCTGGTCGCGGGTGTCGCCGTCTACGGCACCTCCCACAGCCTCGGTCCCTTCGCTCTCGACACGCTCCGCGTGAACCTCGCGACACTCTGGACCTTCATCGGCGTGTCGGCGCTGACGGCCTTGGGCGCCGCCGTCCTCTTCG
>CAZNZH010000646.1:0-840 GCA_964577445.1 uncultured Myxococcales bacterium | reverse complement strand
CTTGAGACCGCCCAGCGGGTTGGCAGCGTCGGGAGCTTTGAGTACGACATCGCCGCGGACCGCATCTGGTGGTCGGGCGGCCTCGACCACTTCACCGAGGCCTTCGCCACCGCGGCCGCTCCGACGCTGGCGACGTGGCTCGGTCGCGTGCACCCCGACGATCGCGAGCGCGTGCGGGTCGGGGTGGAGGCCGCGCTCGCCGGGTCAGGCCGATCGCACGCCTCGTACCGCCTGCTCACCGAGCATGGCGAGGTGCGCCACATCGAGGGCCACGTGTGCGTCACCCTCGGCGCGGATGGTGCGCCCTCGAGCGTGGTCGGCACCATCCAGGACGTCACTGAGCGGCGGCGCATGGAGCACGGGAGCCGCCTGCTCCAGCGCGCCATCGACAGCGCGCCCGAGGCGATGCTCACCCTGAACCGGGACGGCATCATCGTCAGCGCAAACACGACGGCCGCCGCGCGCCTGGGTTACGACGACCAGTCCCTGGTGGGTCGCCACGCCTCGGTCATCGACCCCCACTTCGACTCGTTCAGCTCGCGCGAGAATTGGACGCGGCTCATCGAGGCTGGGCAGCTCGTCGTCGAGAGCGAGCACGTCACGCGGGGCGGCGAGGCCATCCCGGTCGAGGTCTCGGTCGGCTACTTCGAAGCAGACGGGGTCCCGTATGTGTCGGCTTTCGCACGCGACATCTCGGAGCGCCGCCGGGCCGCCGAGGCGGCCGCGGTGCTGGTCGCGCAGATGCAGCATGCCCAGAAGCTGGAGAGCCTCGGCGTGCTTGCGGGCGGAATTGCTCATGATTTCAATAACTTACTTGTCGGCATCCTCGGCAACGCCGAG
>CAZNZH010000645.1:0-3713 GCA_964577445.1 uncultured Myxococcales bacterium | reverse complement strand
GGCGGTAGGGGAGGGTGGGGGCGGGCTTGGCGCGTGAGGGCTTCGGCTGGCTGGGGGGGCGCCACCCGAGGGCTCGCAGGCGGGTCTGTAGCGCGTCCCAGTCGGCGTCCGCGAGGGGTGGCGGGGCGTCCGGGGTGCCCAGGGCCTCGAGCTCGCCGGCGAGGGCGGCCATCGCCTGGCGTCGCGACGTGGCTTCGGCCAAGCGCGCGTCGATGGCGCCGGCGGCGTCTCGGAATCGGCGATAGAAGTGGAAATGCGCGGCGAGGTTGGCGCGGGCGTCCAGGGCTGGGTCGAGGGGGACCTCTACGGCGGGCGAGCCGGGCTGGGAGTGGTCGGGCAGCGTGACGCTAGAGGCGCCGCGGGCGACGAGGTGCAGGGCGGTCTTGAGCAGGTCGCCGTAGACCCGGTGCTGCTCGGCGTCGTCGACCCGGGCGCGGTCGGACGCGATCGCCGATTCGGCGCGCTCGAGCTTGCGGAGCTGGGCGCGGGCGGCGCGCTTGAGCGCCAGGAGGCGCTGGGAATCGGCGAGGGTGGCGAGCGCTGCGTGGCGGTCCGCGGCCCAGGCTTCGAGCAGGGCGTCGGGCGCGTCGTGGGTGGGCTCTCCGGGCAGGGGCCCGGGCGCAAGCGGCGGCGAGTCGGGATCGGTCGGCGGGCGCGCCATGAGCAGGCGGGCGATCTCGGCACCGTCGGCGTCGAGCGCCGCGGCGTTCGGGTAGCGGCCGGCGAGCTGCACCTGGAGGCTGCGGGGGCCGTCGCCGCGGGTCAGGCGAAAACTGAGCCACCGCTCAGCCTCCAAGGTTACGCCGGCGAAGCGCGCCCCCTCGAGGGCCTGGCGGAGCCGCAGGGTGGTCTGGTCGGGGCTCTTGGGCGCCGGTGGCCAGTGCGTCGTCAGGGCGACGTGGGGGAGGGCGGGGTCCAGGTGCAGCAGCAGCCGCTCGGGCGCGATGCCGGTGACCCGCAGCAGCAGCGTCGCCTCGCCGGGGCGCCAGATGCGGTCGATGCTGTGGCCGACGAGCTTGTGGGCCAGCGCCTGGGCGAGGCGGCGTTGGAGGGCTTGGGACGCGCGGGCGTGGCGCGGGGTCATGGGGAGCCCGGTCTGACCCAGCTTCCGCTCTTGCCGCCGTGCTTTTCCAGGAGCGCCACGGCTTCGATGACCATGGCGCGATCGACCGCTTTGGCCATGTCGTACAGGGTCAGCGCGGCGACCGTGGCGGCGGTCAGCGCCTCCATCTCGACGCCCGTGCGTCCCGTGGTCTGGGCGGTGGCGCGGATGGTGGCGCGGTCGGCGGCGAGCGTGATGTCCACCGCCACGTGGTCCAAGGGGAGGGGATGGCAGAGCGGGATGAGGTCCGCGGTGCGCTTGGCGGCCATGATCCCGGCCAAGCGCGCCACGGCGATGACGTCGCCCTTCGCCAAGCGGGCCTCGGCGATGGCGGTCGCCGTGGCGGGGTCCATGCGCACGACGGCCTGGGCTGTGGCCGAGCGCACCGTGGGCGGCTTGGCGCTGACGTCGACCATCCGCGCCGCGCCGTCGGAGCCCACGTGGGAGAGTCGCTTGGATGTGTCGGGGGATTTCACGAGTCGCTCCTTTCAAGCGCCGAACGGCGCGTGGTCAGCCAGCCGACGAGGAGCGCCGGCAGCCAGGCGAGGGGCGGCGAGGCGCCGGAGCCGCCGGCGCAACCACCACCGTCTTTCAGGCCGAGGTAAATGGCGCACAGGCCGGCCTCGTCGTCCGTCGTGAGGTCGCGCTTGCCGCACTCGCCCGGCCCCGAGGTCGGCGCCATGGTCGCGTCGGGCGCCAGGGAATGGTCGAGCCCGAAGAAGTGGCCGAACTCGTGGGTCGCCACCGCGTCCAGGTCGGCCGCGCCCGGGTCGCACGCGCTGTCGGCGGAGAACTGGAAGTAGGCGGTGTTGAAGGCCATGTCCACGTCGAAGATCGTGCCGCGCCGGTTGTCGAAGTGGACCAGGGTCAGCGCGACCTTGTTGCTCCCGAACTCCCACAGCCAAGGGTCGCTGACCGCGTAGAGGCAGTTGATCCCGTCGTCGTCGTCTTCGCCGCCGCACGCGGGCCCGTCTGCGACCGGCACCTCGAGGCGCGTGCACTCCGAGCCGGTCCAGCGGCTCGAGGCGCGCTCGATGAGCTGCGCGGCTGCGCCTGGGGGGTAGGGCCCGCTGAAGGTCGGGTCCAGGGTGGCGACGGGCCGCGCGTCCGGCGGCCAATGAAGCGCTGTGCCACCCGTGGTCTCGTACACCACGAACGCGTGGGCCGGCGCGGCCAGGTGCAGCAGGCACGCCAGGGCGAGGGTGGCCCCAGAGGCCAGGCGGGTCGCGTGTGCGGGCATTCGGTGGTGCTCCTCGGGTCACACCTGGGCACATCATCGGGCGCGGGGCTCTCGTGTCAACGGGCCCGGCAGGTGTTCACGATCCCGTGATGCGCGGGGAGCGCGGCGTGGTGACGAGCGACGCGCAGGGGCCAGGGCGGAGCGGGTACGCGGGCGCTCACGGGCCCCACCTCATGCACATCATCGTGCAGGTCACGGGCAGCGTCTGGCTGCTGCCAAGCAGCCCTTGCGCCTCCACGGTCCAGTCGTTGCCGACGCTCTTGACCGCGCCGCGCCCCAGGCTCCCGCGGAGCTCCACGCCCGACAGACAGCACACCGGCCACGCGATCTTGGAGACCTTGCTCTCGACCATGGCGGTGTCGCTCGAACCGGACTGGAACGTCTGAATGTGCGTCGGCGGGCCCCAGAAGCCCGGGTCCCCCTTGTCGCCTTTCCAGCCCTTGTCGCCTTTGTCACCTTGGGGGCCCGTGTCGCCTTGGGGGCCGATCAGCCCCTGGATACCCGGCTCGCCCTTCGGTCCTGCGTCGCCCTTGTCGCCCTTGGCCCCAGGCGGTCCCGTCGGCCCGACCTCACCGGGAGGCCCCGCCACGCCCTGGGGGCCCGGATCCCCTTTCGGCCCGGCAGCTCCGGCCGGCCCTTGCGGCCCTTGCGGCCCTTGCGGCCCTTGCGGCCCTTGCGGCCCCTCCACGCCGGCCTGCTCAAGGGTGACCACGACCCGGTCGAGGTCGCCGATGGCGGCGTGCAGCTCAGCGAAGTTCTGATTCACCGCGGCCGACGAGATGACCTCGCCGGCCTTGAACGTGTGAGTCGGCCCCGCGACGACGGCGAACACCACCGAGCCGGCCACCGCCAACGTCGCGAAGGTGGCGATGGCCACCCGCCGCTTCGACAGGGCCTGGCGCGCGCGGTCCAGCAGGGCGTCGTCGATGACTATTCGAAACTCCATCTCGGCCTCGTTGGCGCGTGTGGCACCGGTCAGTTGGACCCGGCTACGGGCCCCACACGTTTTCGTCCCAGCTCGCCTCGTCCCATCGATTCGGGGCCGCCCCCGCCACGCACGCACCGCTGACGCACGCCTGCGATTGCTCGCAGACGCCGCAAGGGCCGCCGCAGCCGTCGTCGCCACAGGCCCGGCCGGCGCACGTTGCGACGCAGCAGGTTCCGTCCACGCACCGCGCGGATGCCTGGCACGTTCCGCATGTGTCGCCGCATCCATCAGGCCCGCAGTCACGGCCATCGCATGTCGGGGTGCATTGTGCGACGCAAGAGCCCGCTACGCAAAACGGGGCTTCGGCGCCGCAGCTCCCGCAGGTCCCCTGGCACCCGTCGTCACCGCAATGGCGGCCGGCGCAGCGAGGGACGCACTCGCTG
>CAZNZH010000644.1:0-3713 GCA_964577445.1 uncultured Myxococcales bacterium | reverse complement strand
TCCGCCCCCAGCTCCGGCATCAGCGCACGCTTGAGCCCCGCCCAATCCCGCGCCCGGATCGCGTCGGTCACCACCCCGACGACCCCGACCTCATCCGTCGGATACACCGCTTGAATCGGCACGCCCTGCGTGAGCACGCCCTGCGTCGCCGCGACCTCTCCCGCCGCCTCGGCCGCGTCTCGCCCGCACCCGCTCGCCAGGCCTCCCCCAAGCACCGCCACAGCCCCGAGCATCGCCACGCCCCACGCGCGCCCACCTCGTCGCTGACGTTCTCTATCGGCCGCCCTGGCCCGCTCCGTTCGAGACATGCGCGGCTCCTGAGTGGAAGTGGTCGGGGCGACAGGATTCGAACCTGCGACATCCAGCTCCCAAAGCTGGCGCGCTACCAGACTGCGCCACACCCCGGCATCTCAGCAGGCCGCGGAATCTACACGAACGCCGGGTCACGGTACACCCCGAACTCGTCTCGGAAGACGTCGCAGATCTCACCCAGGGTCACGTCCGCTTTCACCGCGTCGATGATGGGTGGCATCAGGTTATCCGTGCCGCGACACGCCGCCCGGACCGCCGCCAGGGCCGCGCTCGCCCGCGCTGGGTCGCGCGTCGCCTTCAGCCGCACGATGCGCTCGCGCTGGGACCGCTCCACCTCCGGGTCGATGCGCAGCACCGGGATGGCCTCGCCCTGCTCTTCCACCAGCGTGTTGAGGCCGACGATGCGCCGCTCGCCGGCGTCCACCTGCTGCTGGTCACGAAACGCCGAGTCCGCGATCTCCCGCTGCGGGAAGCCCTGCTCGACCGCCCGCACGATGCCGCCCAGGGCGTCGATCTTGGCGATGATCGCCATCGCCTCCTCCTCCACGCGGGTGGTCAGCGCCTCGACAAACCAGCTCCCGCCGAGGGGATCGACCACGTTCGCGACCCCGGTCTCCTCCGCGATGACCTGCTGGGTCCGCAGCGCCAGCTTCGCCGCCTCCGCCGTCGGCAGCGCGTAGGTCTCGTCGAGGCCGTTGGTGTGGAGGCTCTGGGTGCCGCCGAGCACCGCCGCCATGGCCTGAAGCGCCACCCGCACGACGTTGTTCATCGGCTGCTGCGCGGTCAGGCTGACCCCCGCCGTCTGCGCGTGGGTCCGCAGCCGCCACGACGCGGGGTCTTTGGCGCCGAAGCGCTCGCGCATGGTCCGCGCCCAGATGCGCCGCGCCGCGCGGAACTTCGCGATCTCCTCGAAGAAGTCGTTGTGGACGTCCCAGAAAAACGACAGCCGCGGCGCGAACTCGTCCACCGCCAGCCCCGCCGCGATGCCCGCCTCGACGTACCCGATGCCGTCCGCCAGCGTGAACGCCAGCTCCTGGACCGCCGTCGCCCCCGCCTCGCGGATGTGATAGCCGGAGATGCTGATCGTGTGCCAGCGCGGCATCGTGCGCGTCGAATACACCAGCATATCGCTGATGATCCGCATGCTCGGGCGCGGCGGGCTGATCCACTCCTTTTGGGCGATGAACTCCTTGAGGATGTCGTTTTGGATGGTGCCGGCGAGGTCGGCCGGCGACACGCCCTGCTCCTCGGCCACCGCGACGTAGAGCGCCTGCAAGATGATGGCGGGCGCGTTGATGGTCATCGACGTCGACACCTGGTCCAGCGGGATGCCTGCGAAGAGGCGCCGCATGTCGTCCAGACACGCCACGCTCACGCCCTCGCGCCCGACCTCGCCTTGGGCCAGCGGGTGGTCGGGGTCGTAGCCCATGAGGGTCGGCATGTCGAAGGCCGTGGACAGGCCGGTCTGGCCCTGCTCCAGAAGATACTTGAACCGCTCGTTTGTGTCTTCTGGCGTGCCGAAGCCGGCGAACATGCGCATGGTCCACAGGCGCCCACGGTACATCGTCGGGTAGGGCCCGCGCGTGAACGGGTAGGCTCCCGGCAGGCCGATCTCGCCGGGCACCGCGTCGGGCGAGTAGAGATCCTCGAGCGGGATGCCCCCCATCGTGGCGAACTCGGCCGCGCGCTTGGGCAACCGCTTCGCCGCCTCGCGGAAGGACCCCGCTGAACCCGCCACGTCCGCATCCGCCTCGTTCGCGCCCTTCGCCATCGCTGCCTCCGTCGTGCTCTGCTTACCACCATGCAGGCGGTGTCGCGAGCATCACACGGCCGCCTGACTCCACCGCGTACTTCGCCTTAACCCCGAATCTCGATTAGCGTTGACCTGCGCCCAGGCGGAACAGCGGGGCGGGCTGAGCCGGCGCCGACCGCGCGCCGCGGGTGAGGGTACATGGACGCGTTCCTCGGCAACTACATCGGTGGCGAGTGGGTCATGCCGCGCTCGGGCACCCCGTTTCGCAGCGTGGACCCGGCGTCGCCCGGCGAGGTGGTGTTCGAGGCCATCGCGGCACCCGAGCACGCCGCGCTGGCCGTGAGCGCGGCCGCTGACGCGTGGGAGGACTGGGCGCGCCTCAGCTCCGAGGAGCGCGTCGAGGCGCTGCGCCGCTTCGGCAAGGCGCTCGAGCGGCGCATCGAGCCCATGGCCCAGGCCGTGACCCTCGAGATGGGCAAGGTGCTGCGCGAAGCCCGCGTCGAGGCGCGATCGCTACAGGACCGCATCGAGCTGGTCGCCCGCGATCAGCTCCCCCGCGTCGCGCCCTGGGAGGCGCCGGGCGTCGCTGGCGAGTGCCGCTACCACCCCCTCGGCGTCATCGCGGTCATCGGGCCCTTCAACTTCCCGCTGCACCTGGTCCACGCTCACGTCATCCCGGCGCTGGCGACCGGCAACACCGTGGTCATCAAGCCGTCGGAGCGCTGCCCGCTGACCGCCCAGCGTTACGTCGAGGCCTTCGCCGAGGCCGGCCTGCCGCCGGTCGTTCAGCTCGTCCAGGGCGCCGCGGACGTGGGCCGCGCGCTCATCGCCACCCCGGAGCTGCGCGGCGTCGCGTTCACCGGCTCCTGGCCCACCGGCCACGCGATCGAGCGCGCGCTCATCGACCGCCCGGAGGTCCTGGTGGCGCTCGAGATGGGCGGCCAGAACATGGCGATGGTCCTCGACGACGCCGACCTCGACCAGGCGCTCGAGGGCGTGCTGCTCGGCGCTTACCTGACCACCGGCCAGCGCTGCACGGGCACCTCCCGCGTGCTGGTCCAGCGCGGCGTGGCCCAGGCCTTCACCAAGCGCCTGGTCGCCGCCGCCCGCGATCTGCCCTGGGGCGCGCCCAGCAGCGACGTCTTCATGGGGCCCATGGCGTCGGTGGCCGACCGCGACCGGGTCGACGCCCTCTGCGCCGCCGGGGTGGCCGCGGGTGCCGAGGTGCTGCTGGCCGCCGCGCGACGTGAAGGCGGCGCCTGGCGCGGCCCGTCGGTCCACCGCATCGCCGCCGACCACGACTCCGAGTACACCCGCGAAGAGGTGTTCGGCCCCGACCTCGCCATCACGGTGGTCGAAGATCTCGACGAGGCGATCTCGGTCGTGCGCAGCAGCCGCTATGGCCTCTCCGTCAGCCTCTTCTCCGCGGACAGCGCCTCGCTCGAAGAGGTCTACCTCCGCACCTCCGTCGGTTGCGTCAACTGGAACCGATCGACCAATCGTGCGTCAGGTGCGTTCCCCTTCGGCGGGCTGGGCCGCTCGGGAAACCACCGCCCCGCGGGGGCAGGCGCGGTCCACTACACGACGTATCCCGTGCAGTTGCAGTGGCAGCAGCCCGGGCAGCTCGAGGGCGACCCGCACATCGAGC
>CAZNZH010000643.1:0-3714 GCA_964577445.1 uncultured Myxococcales bacterium | reverse complement strand
TCGGGCTGGTCTTCGTCTTCTGTGTCCATGGCGAGCTGGCTGGGCTCGGTGGGGGCTTGGTCGTCGGGGCGGAGGTCGCGGATGAGGCCTCGGGACTCCTCTTCGGCGCGCTACTCGTAGGGGCCGAGGAACCGCTGCCCGTTGAAGTGAATCATGTGGCCCGGAGACTCGGCCACCCAGACCTCGGTTTCCCACGAGATATCGTTGAGGTATTTGCCGAAGTCCTTCCTGCTCAGAAAGGTCGTGACGAACACGAGCCCAGCGGATGCGGCACCGAATAAGTCCACCAACTCCCGATGTCGCTTCGGGCTGACGGGCCCGTGCGAGGTCACGGCCTCAATCAGGAGCAGCCAGTTCTTCTCGGCGTAGTGGACCACGACATCCGGAAACCTCCCGTGCGCGTCGAACTCCAGGCCCAGGGCGCCGAACGCGGCTTGGTCGAAGTACGCCCACTTGTCTTCGGTGTCTCCGACGTAAATCATTCGGCTGCCGGGGGCGAACCTCGGCACAAACTCATCAATGACCTTCTCGACGAGCAGGTTCTGGCCGCCGGGCGACAGCGACAACTCGGTGCCGTCATCGAGGACCACGGGGATGCGCTCCATCTGCCGCCGCTGGGCGTAGATCTCTCGCAGGGCTGTCGCTCGCTTGAGGTACGTTGCTAGCTTGGCCTCCCAGCCGCTCCTGCCGAACCCCTGGAGCAGCTCCAGCGCTTCAGGAATCATCTGATAGACGTTGTTCCCGCTGTTCACGGGTCGACTTGGTTCGTCCGGGTTCTGGACCACAAGCCCGGCTTCCAAGAACTGGTGCATGGTCTGACGGCGCACGGATTCTCGTGAGTTCGGGGCGTAACGCTTCCCGTATTCGTCCGCGAACCAGTCCATTATCTCCGTGATGCCCAGACGTGGACTCTCGGCGTTCGCCCAACTCGTGTCATGCTTGACGTTCAGCAATGCCAGCAGGACCAAGGCAGAGCGCACGTTGGACTGACCGCTGGGGAAGCCGAGCGCCGTGAGGATGGCCTGTGCCTCCTGCACCTTCTTGCTGCTTGCCACGGGGTCGTTTGTCGTGTTCCGGGACATGCTCAATAACTCCGTCGTAAAGACCTGATCGATCGCGTCCTGGTCGCAGGACAACCCAAGCAAACGGTGCCCCGCTCGACACAGCACCTCCGCATTCGGAAAGGGCATGTTGCGAAGGTCGGTCGCGTTCACCTGCGTGTGGCCGCTGAACAGCCGGAAGTACATGTCTACGAGCGTGGAGTTCAGGTAGACGAACAGCCCCCGTGCGAGCATCGGGTCGAGCCCACTGCCGTCCTGGTGGATGTAGTTGACGTGGTTCTCGAAGCCCACAGGGCCCGCGGACACGGCGTCAGCCTCGTAGAGATACGCGTCGATGCGGCGACGCTGCTCCTTGGACGAGAACCGCTTCGTGAGGACGTAGTTGCCCGCCGGGACGAGCAAGGGCTCGGTGTCGGCATTCCGGTACAGAGCATTGCTCTTCTTTCCGCTTGTAGACGGCCATCGAACGGCGCCAGCCCGTAGGTGCATGGGGTAGATGAGGGGGACCGTCCCTTCGCCGGGCTTGGAACGAAGGTGGTCCTTGGACCGGAATTCCACGACGCGCCCAGTCGAGACGGCCAGCCCCAACGCGTCGAGGCTCGACGTAAACCCCCGCATCCTCTCGGCCACTCCCAGGGCGACCCGGTCGGTGAGCAGATGTATCGCCGGGTTTTGTACGCCCGAGGGGACGACGGACTCGTAGGGCACATCGAGGACAGTAGTCGCGCTGCCAGCGACGCCACTGGACGAGGTAGTGCGCACGGTCGTGGGCGCCGGACTACCGGCCACGCCGTGGAAGATCACGTTCTCTTGGAGCACACCGTCTGCACCGAACGCCGCCGCTCTGGAGTCGAAGACGTGAAGCTGAGTCAGGGCCACACGGCGCAGAAGGTCCGAGCGAAAGCTGTTGAAGTACGGGCCATTGCAAAACGACCTCGGCGTGATGGCGACCAACTGGCCACCCGGCGCCAGCACTCTGGTCGTCAACCCAACGAAGGCGGCGTAGAGGTTGGAGACCTCGATACCCAGCTCACGTAGCAACGCGCGGTGCTTAGATGACGCGCTGATCTTTCGATAGGGGGGGTTCAGGATGGCGCAGTCAAACAGGCGGAACCTTGAGCCGAACAGGTCGGCTTCACCCCGGACGACGTACTCGATGAAATCCTCGGACACCACCTCGAACGAGCACTTCACGCCCAATGCGATGCTGTGCGCCTGGCAGCGCCTCAGGCTGTGCTTGAGCGCGGGCAGCGCGGCCGGCTCCGTCTCCACGGCAGTCAGATGGATGGACGCGGGCCTGTCCGGTCGGGCGACCAACTCGGCAACCAAAGCCGAGGTTAGCGTCCCCACCCCAGCGCCCGGGTCCAAGATGCTCACTGCGCAGGGCGTAGGACCGAACAACCTCGCCATCAGCCTGGCCACTGGCGGCGGCGTGCCGTACTGACCCAGATCGGACCGCCGCTCCTCGTCGAGGCCACCAAATAGCCGGACTCGCTCTGCGTCGGCCGATTCTACAAGGTCGAGGTTGACAAGGTAGCGCCCGGCCGTGGTGGTCAGCGGTGGCGGCGCTCCTCCCCCGGCGGCAGTGGACGTCTCCATTCGGCTCGGATGCCCTCCCTCTGCCTCACGAGAATACGCGGCGGAACGTACCAGCGCGGCGGGTTGATGTGAAGCAAGTACCCGGCCTGCCGGCGGCGGGCTGCCGGGAGGTCGCGAGGCGGAGGAGACAGACTCGGCCTGACCCTGTCCGTCCCCTGCAAGACGCGCTGCTAGACGCCACACAGGGCTGTGTGTGGGCGGCTTGGCCGTAGGCGCGGTCCATGGCTTGGGACCACGCGGGGGTGCCGCGGACGGCGGTGCCGCGCTTTTGGCGGGCGGGGGCGGCCAGGGGGACCGAGGGGGCGGCGAGGTCGGCGGGGTTGGCCGAGCCCTGCTTGGACTCGAGGACGAAGCAGCCGCGCTTGTAGAGGTCGATGCGGCCGCCCGAGGTCGTGCCGTCGCCGTGTTTGAAGAGGACGTCACGCTCGAAGACGTAGGCGTTGTCGTCGGGGTGGTCGCTGGCGACCTTGGGGTCGGGGTGCGGGACGTCGAGGAGGTCGCAGAGGTCGCGCAGGAAGGACTGCGAGTTGGCGAGCTCAGCACCGCCCGAAGGGCTCCACCTGGCGATGAAGGCGGTGGCGGCGGCTTCGGCGGGGTTCGTCATGGTGTTCCACGGCGGCGGGGGCTGAGCGAGGCTAGGGGGACGGCGCAGGGTTGGCCGCGGTGGGGGCGGTTCACAAGGCGGGCGCGGGCGAGGGTTCGACGCGGCCGGGTGGGGTTGACAGTCGGGGGCCTCTCGGCCGAGCCTCGGGGGTGACCGCCCGTGGTGGGCGCGGCGTTGGGCTTTTGAAGAAGAGGTGATGACGTGGCTTACCAATTCGAGGTGACGACGGGCTACGGGCGGCTTCGGCGCTACGCCAGCCAGGTGCTGGGCGGCGTCGGGGCGCGGGGGGCGCTCGGGGACAGCGGTGAGGATTGGCGGGCGATGCTGGGGCGCATCGTCACAGAGCGGGCGGCGCGCGAGGCGGCCGACGATGACGTGCTGATGGCCGGGGCAGTAGCGCGGGTGGCGGACGTGGACTTCGACGCCTCCATCGGCGAGGTCTCGGGCACC
>CAZNZH010000642.1:0-3726 GCA_964577445.1 uncultured Myxococcales bacterium | reverse complement strand
CGGGCGTTGCCCTTGCACGGTTGACCTGCAATGAGGTCGTTCCGCCGAACGGGTTCTGAACGCCAGCTATGCGAAGTCGCGCGAGTACCAGCGCGACACTTGCGGGGCGGGTTGTCAGCGCGCGGCCTAAGAGCGCGACAATCTGGCACGACGGCTCGCGGCGAGGCACACTCCCAGGGGGTGCGGGCTCGCGATGCCACCTTCGCTCGCCTGGGCACCCAACAAATTTCCCAAAGCCCCCCGTAACGCTACGGCCACGCCCCTGAGACGCCGACTTGTCAGCTTTCAGAGGCATGTGCTAGGTCCGCGTGTGTTGCACTGGTGATGTCACGCGCCTTTGCGAGCCGTCACGGGGGGTCGCCCGATACATCCCACTCGATGTCTCGAGAGGTTCATGTACAAGCTGCAGATCCGCGATGACGAAGGCCGGACCACTTCTGTTCCCCTGCTGAGGGACGAGGTGACCATCGGCCGCAAGGAAGGCAACACGATCCGCTTGACCGAGCGAAACGTGTCGCGCCGCCATGCGCGCCTCACCAAGAAGAACGGTCAGATCGTCATCGACGACCTGAGCCGTTATGGCACGCGCATCAACGGTCGGCGGATTACCGAACCCACGGTGCTCGAGGCCGGGGACTCGGTGGTCATCGGCGATTACTCGATCTCGCTGGATTTCGAAGGCGCCCCCGAGGGCGACGGCGGTGGCGGCGCGCCCCGCGACGATTCGACGTCGCTGGTCAACGCCGTCGGCGACGGTCACGCGGGGGGCGCGGCGGCGACGGATGGCTCGCAGGAAGGCCGGCCGCGCTTGGTCGCGCTCACCACCGACCTCGCCGGCACCGAGTTCCAGATCGAGGGCGACGATGTGGGCCTCGGCCGGACCGACGAAAACGATGTCGTGATCGACCACCGCTCGATCAGCAAGCAGCACGCGCGGATCAGCTTGGACAACGGCACCTGGATGCTCGCCGACGCCGGGTCGTCCAACGGCATCAAGGTCAACGGCGAGGCGTATCGCCAGACCGCGCTGCGCAAGGGTGACATCATCGAGCTGGGCCACGTGAAGCTGCGCTTCGTGGCGCCGGGCGAGACGTGGATCTACGACGGCCCCTTGGCCGACGCGGCCGCGGGCGGCAAGAGCCGGGCTGGCCTGTGGATCTTGATCTTGATGCTGCTGGTGCTCGGGGCGATGGCCTGGGCGTGGACGCAGTATTTCAGCCAGCGGCTCGAGGACGCGCCCCAGGTGCCACGGGAGCCCACCGCCGCGGTCGTGCCGGCTGCCCCCTCCGAAGCGCCCGCCGCGCAGGCGGCGCCCGGGGCCGAAGCCCCCGCCGCCGAAGCGCCCGCCGCCCAAGCGCCTGCTGCCGCCGAAGAGCCCGCGGTGGCCGCCGCCGAGGAGCCCGCGCCCGTCGCCGAGCAGGCGCCTGAGCCGGCGAAGGTGGCCGTCGACGCCGCCGGGATGCTCGCCGAAGCCGAGGGCCACGCCAAAGCCGAGCGATTCGACGACGCCGAGCGGGTCTACAAGGAGCTGTTGGCTGCGGCACCCGACAACAAGGCCGCCCAGCAGGGGCTGCTCAAGACCGAGACCGAGCGCAAGGGGGCGGAGGCCTACAAGCGCGTGTCGGATCTGGTGGCCAAGCGCGAGATCGACGAGGCCTGGGACGCCCGCGCCGCCCTGACCGAGATCGCCGCCGAGAGCAGCTACAAGAGCCGGGCGACGGAGCTGCACGGGACCCTCAAGACGCTGTATGTGGCGGGCTTGCTGGACCGCGCCAACGCCGAGGTGGAGCGCAAGCGCTTCGCGCAGGCCACCTTGCTGGTCAAGCAGGTGCTGGAGATCGACCCGATGAACAGGCGGGCCGGCGAGCTGGAGCAGAACATCAAGCGGCTGGAGAAGCGCGCCGAGCAGGCCGCGGAGCTGAGGCCAGAGGCGGCCAAGGCCAAGCCCGAGCCCAAGCCCGAGGCGAGCAAGCCCGAGCCGGCCCCGGCGGCGGGTGGCAGCGCCGAAGCCATCTACAAGCGGGCCCGCGAAGTGCACGGCTCCGACCCCGGGGAGGCGCTCAAGCTCTACCAGCAGGCGGCGACGAAGGGTTACTCGCGGGCGTGGCGGCAGATCGGCTCGCTCTACACGCAGCGGGGCGACAAGACGAACGCCATCACCGCGTACAAGAAGTACCTCTCGCTGTCGCCTGGGGCCGCGGACGCCGAGGTCATCCGCAACACCATCATCCGCCTGGGCGGTACGCCCTGACCGTGGCCGCGGGGCACACCCCGGGTCGGCTGGCGCTCGACGCCGCAGCGGCCCAGCTCGTGGTGGGGTTCGACGGCGAGTCGGTGCCGGACGATCTGCGGCGCTTCATCGCCGAAGCGCCGCCGAGCGGCGTGGTCCTCTTTGGGCGCAACATCCGCTCCACCGCGCAGACCGCGGCGCTGATTCGCGAGCTGCGCAGCCTCTGGCCCCAAAGCGGGCCGACGCCGCTCATCGCCGTCGACCAGGAGGGCGGGCCCGTGCGCCGGCTGAAGGCGCCGCAGTGCCCCGAGGTGCTTGAGTTGCCTGCCGCGGCCGAGCTGGCGGCGCTGGGCGACCCGGCGCTCACCGCCGAGGCGGCGCGCGTCGCCGGCGCCGAGCTGGCCGCCCTCGGGTTCAACCTGGACTTCGCGCCGGTGCTGGATGTCGACTCGAACCCGCTCAACCCGATCATCGGCCGCCGGGCCTTCGGGCGCACCCCGGACGCCGCCGCGCGACACGCGCTGGCCTTCGCGCGGGGCCTCAGCGCGGCGAAGATCTTGAGCTGCGGCAAGCACTTCCCGGGCCACGGCGACACGGCGGTCGACAGCCACCTGACCCTCCCGCGCCTCGCCCACAGCCTGGCGCGGCTCCGCTCCTTGGAGCTGCGACCCTTCGCCGAGGCCGTCGCGGCTGGGTTTCCCTCGCTCATGACCGCGCACATCGTGTTCGAGGCGCTGGATTCGCGGTGGCCGGCGACGCTGTCGCCCCGGGTCGTCCCCGAGCTACTGCGCGGCGAGCTGGGCTTCGACGGGGCCGTCTTCACCGACGATCTCGAGATGGCGGCCATCGCGGCGCATCACGACGCGCGAAGCATCGCGCGGCAGGGGCGGGCGGCCACCATCGACCTCTTCCTGGCGTGTCGCGACCTCGAGCGCGCGGCCGCCTTGCGCGACGCCTTGGCGCGGCTCGGCCCGTCGCCCGAGGCCGCGCGCCGCATCACGCGCCTGCGAAACCAAGCGGCCGACCACGCCGCGTCCGAGCCGCCCGAGATCCTCCCAGCGCGGCGCGCCGCCGCGACCATCGCGGCGCGCCTGAGCCAGAACGCCGCGACCTGAACCCTCCGATCTCCTCGGAGATATCAGGCCAGACGCCCTCTAGCCGCGCAGCACCAGCCACGCCTCGGAGGCGAGCAGCCAGAAGAGCGCGACCAGCACCACCGGCCACAGGCGGGTGCGGCGGCTGGTCGGCGCGTCTGCGGACATGCCACGCGCCTCCGCCTCGGCGACCTTCGGCGCCAGTCAGCGCCTCGCTGACGCGGTCCTTGAGCGCGTTGATCGCCGCGCCCCGCGTCTTCCGCTCGTCCGGGCTCATCGTGCCCAGCGTCTTCAGGAGCTCGGAGATCGAGCCCTTCTTGCCGAGCGCGGCGACGCGCACCGCCTCCAGCGCCGCCTCGTCGGCCGCCGCGCCGAGCGCCGCGGTGATGTCCTTCTCCAGAG
>CAZNZH010000641.1:0-3746 GCA_964577445.1 uncultured Myxococcales bacterium | reverse complement strand
CGGGAGCTCAAGCCTGTGCCGGCGCCGGTCCCCAAAGGAGAGGCCCATGAGCGCAGCGCCTGAGAGCCTGCGGAGCGCCTTCGACAGCGCCTTCAGCAGCATGAGCGCCGCGCGCCACGACTTCACCCCAGAGGTGCTGCCCCGCGAGGTCGGAACGGTCACGTCGATCTCCACCGGCATCGCCATCATCTCCGGCCTGCCGAGCGTGGGCTCTCATGAGTTGGTCACGTTTCCCGGCGGGGTGTCCGGGATCGCGTTCAACCTGGACGAGCACGAGCTCGGCGTCGTCCTGCTCGGCGAATTCTCGCATCTGCACGCTGGCGATGAGGTCGAGCGCACGGGTCGCGTGGTGGACATCGCGGTGGGCGACGGGTTGGTGGGGCGGGTGATCGATCCGCTCGGCCGGCCTGTGGATGGCGGCAGGCCGCTCTCAGAGCGCCAGCGCTTGCCCGTCGAACGCCCCGCCGCGCACATCATGGACCGCGCGCCGGTGACCGTGCCGCTTCAGACCGGCATCAAGGTCATCGACGCGCTCATCCCGATCGGGCGCGGCCAGCGCGAGCTCATCCTGGGTGACCGCCAGACAGGCAAGTCCGCTATCGCGATCGACACCATCCTCAATCAGCGGGGCCACGACGTCGTGTGCGTCTATTGCGCCATCGGTCAGCGAGCGTCTGCCGTGGCGAAGACGGTGGCCGTGCTGCGCGAGAGGGGCGCCATGGAGTACACGGTCGTGGTCGTCACCGAGGGCAACGACCCGCCGGGCCTCACCTACATCGCCCCTTACGCGGCGACCAGCATCGCCGAGCACTTCATGGAGGCGGGCCGCGACGTGCTGATCGTGTACGACGATCTGACGGAGCACGCCCGCGCTTATCGCGAGCTCTCCCTCCTGCTCCGGCGGCCACCCGGGCGCGAGGCCTTCCCCGGCGACATCTTCTACATCCACTCGCGCCTGCTCGAGCGGGCCACGCAGCTTCGCCCGGAGCTCGGGGGTGGCTCGCTCACCGCGCTGCCCATCATCGAGACCGAAGCGCAGAACATCTCCGCATACATCCCGACAAACCTGATCTCGATCACCGATGGGCAGATCTACCTCTCGCCCAGGATGTTCGAGCTGGGGGTGCTGCCCGCGGTCGATGTGGGCAAGTCGGTCTCGCGCGTCGGCGGCAAGGCGCAGCGCGCGGCCTACCGCGCGGTGGCGGGCGACCTCAAGCTCGCCTACGCGCAGTTCGAGGAGCTCGAGACCTTTGCGCGGTTCGGCGCCGGGCTGGATGAGGGCACCCGCGAGACCATCGAACATGGGAGGCGGATCCGCGCTTGCCTCAAGCAGCCGGAGTTCGCCCCGGTGGCCGTGCCCGCGCAGATCTCGGTGCTCCTGGCCTTGACCGCGGAGCTCTTCGACCCGGTGCCCCTCGACCGGATGTCGGAGGCCGAGGGCGCTGTGCGTGCGGCGGTCGCGGCGATTCCGGCCGAGGTGTGCGCGCGACTGGATGCCGGCACGAAGCTGAGCGATGCGGACCGCGAGCTGATCGTCGACATCGCCGGCCACGCGCTGGCGCGATTTCGACCTGCGCCCGACCCCGAGGGCGAACCCCCACCGGATCCCGCGCCGCGACCGGGGGCCCGGACACAGACCGAACCCGAGGCGGCACGGGACGCGACGTCGTGAGCGACACGGTGGCGAGCCTGCGTCGAAAGATCGCCAGCGCCGGCGATCTGCAGTCCGTGGTTCGCACGATGAAGGCCTTGGCCGCGTCCAGCATCGGCCAGTACGAACAATCGGTGCGCGCTCTCGCCCACTACTATCGGACCGTGGAGCTGGGGCTGGCCGCGTGCTTTCGGACGATCGGGCCCGCGCTCGCGCCGCCTGAGCCGGTGGCACGACCCGAGCAGCGCGTGGCGGTGGCCGTCGTGTTCGGTTCAGACCAGGGCCTCGTGGGACAGTTCAATGAGGCCGTGGCCGAGCTCGCGCTGGAGACCCTCGCGGCGCTGCCGGGCAGAGCCCGGGTCTGGGCCGTTGGCGAGCGCGTTCATGCGCGCCTGGTCGACGCGGGCGTGTCCCTCGCGAGGCCCCTCACGGTGCCGAACTCCGTGCAGGGCATCGGTCCCCTCGTCGGGCAGATCCTCGTGCAGACCGAGACGAGGCCGGTCGCGGTCGCGGAGCTCCACCTGTTCTATAACCGCCCGGCCCCCCGATCGATCTACGCGCCGGTCACCCAGCGGCTCCTGCCCCTCGACGATGGCTGGCGTCGCCAGTTCGTCGAGGCCCCCTGGCCCACCGAGCGGCTGCCCGAGGTCCTCGGCGGGGACACGGCGACCCTGCGCGCGCTCATCCGCGAGTATCTCTTCATCTCGCTCTATCGCGCGTGCGCCGAATCCCTCGCCAGCGAGAACGCGAGCCGCCTGTCGTCGATGCAGCGCGCCGACCAGAACATCGACGGTCTGCTCGAGGAGCTCAACGGGAGCTTTCACCGCTTGCGGCAGAGCAGCATCGATGAGGAGCTGTTCGACGTGATCTCCGGCGTCGAGGCGCTCTCCGGCTCGACCGCGCCGAAGTCCGCGGGCACCCCTGGGGGCCGCACATGACGGCGCCGAGCGCGTCGGCACCATCGGCCGCTGCCAGGGCCTGCGCCCGCGTGGGATCGCCGGTGGCCGACCCGGGCGTCTCCCGTAATCGTTGCAGAGGTTTGAGAGTTCTTGTAAACCTCTGCGCACACGCCGCCTTCGGCCTCCGGAGCCGAAGGCCGAGGGTGTGAATCCCGCACCGCGTACCGGCGCGAGGCGGGCGGGTCGTCGTCACGGACGCGCACCTCGTCCGCCTCGCTCCATTTCAGGGCCCGGATCTACCCGCGCCCTTGCTGGGCCCGGAACTGCCGGTTCGGGCGCCCGAACCACGAGAGGACGCGATGCAGAAGGTCGCACGGGCCGCGATTCGGCGGCTGACGCTGTCGGTGGGCACCCCCGTCATGCTGGCGGTCGACGACGCGGCGCTGCGTGAGGCCATCGAGAGCCTGCTTCAGTCCGCGGGTGCCGAGATCGTCGGCGATGGCGCGGTCCAGGGCGCCGTGGTCGAGCTGGCGGACCTCGACGGCCCGCTGGTCCCCGCGCTGGCACAGGCAGCGCTCGAGCGTCTGGAGGGCGGCGGTGTCTTGGCCCTGGTCATCCGCGCTCGGGCCGTCGGGTGCTCGGTGGAGGCGCTGGCCGAGCAGTGGAAGCCGCGTCTGTACCTTCAGAAGGCTCACGCCGAGGGCGTCGAGGGGACCATCGTCTTGTCGGGGCCCCGCCGGCCGCCGCTGTCCAGCGCCGAAAAGAAGCGCCTGCGCGGGCTGGCCCACGCCATTGAACCATCCGTTCTTATTGGGAAATCCGGGCTCACCGACGAGGTGGTCGAGGCGGCTCGGGCGGCGGTCGAGCGCCACGGCCTCATCAAGGTGAAGCTGACGCCTCAGGCCGACCTGGAAAAGCACGCCGCAGCCCGCGACATCGCCTTCGCGACCGGGAGCGATCTCGTGCAGCAGATCGGCAAGACCGCGCTGCTCTTTCGCCGCGACGTGGAGCTCGAGCCCCCGACCAAGCGCAGCGGCCGCCGCTGATTCGGCCGGCCCCTGAAAAGACG
Source organism: uncultured Myxococcales bacterium (assembly GCA_964577445.1). Lineage (GTDB taxonomy): Bacteria > Myxococcota_A > UBA9042 > PHBI01 > JACKFB01 > JACKFB01. Next base: position 127 of record CAZNZH010000641.1, on the reverse strand, counting down.
TCGCTGGCGCCCCGCTCGGTCCGAATATGGGAACACCTTCTTAGAAGGTGTTCCCATATTCTCCCGTCGCGTGGCTGGCTCATGTCTTTTCAGGAACTTCCGCGCGTCGGTTTCTTGCGCTCGGCAA
>CAZNZH010000640.1:0-3755 GCA_964577445.1 uncultured Myxococcales bacterium | reverse complement strand
GGCGTTGATGAAAGCTGCGTAGTCGCCGTTTGGCACAAAGCAGATCTCCTGGCTGTCACGCTTCTGCGCCACGGGCAGCCCCAGGCGCTCGGCGTGCGCGCGGACCTCGTGCTTGGCCATCCCGCCGAGCGGAAACACCACCCGCTCTAGCGCTTCCGGCGCGATCCCCGCGACGAAATAGCTCTGGTCTTTGCTCGCATCCACGGCCCGCAGGAGGTCGACGCCGCCGCCTGGGCGCACCGCGGTGCGCACGTAGTGGCCCGTCGCGAGATACTCCGCGCCCAGCTTCTTCGCGCGCGCCAAGAGGGGCTTGAACTTGACCGCGTCGTTACAGCGCACACACGGGTTCGGCGTGCGGCCCGCGACGTACGCGTCGACGAACTCGTCGATGACGGCGCGCCGAAAGATCTCCTGATAGTCGCTGACGTAGAATGGGATGCCGAGGTGATCGGCCACCCGCCGGGCGTCGCCCACGTCGTCGAGGCCGCAGCACTCGCGACCGGTGCCCGGGTCGGCGCTGACCCCCCCCTGCCCATCGGCCCCGGCGCGCGCGCCCTTGGAGTGGTCGTAGAGCTTCATCATCACGCCGATGACCTCGTGGCCCGCCTCGACCAAGAGGCCCGCCACGGTCGACGAGTCCACACCGCCCGACATGGCGACCACCACGCGGGCGCGGCGCCCCTCGAGCCTGTTCATGCGGCCTCCTGCCGTGCGCGGCCGACGATCTCGGGCAGCACGCGGGCCAGGTGGTCGACGTCGGCGGCGGTGCTCTGCCAGCCAAGCGAGACGCGGAGCGCGCCGCGAGCCGTCGCGTCGTCGATGCCCATGGCTGTCAGCACATGCGACGGCTCGAGGCTCCCCGCGGTGCAGGCGCTGCCGCTCGACGCGGAGATGCCCTCGAGATCGAGCCCGAAGAGCAGGGTCTCGCCGTCGGCACCGGAGAAGATCAGGGCGAGGGTGTTCGGCAGCAGCGGCCCCTCCCCGCCCAGCCGGCGGGCGCCGGGGATCGCGTCCGCGACCCGCTGCCAGAGCGCGTCGCGGAGGCCGGCGAGCCGCGCGCCCTCGGCGGCCATCTGCGCGGTCGCGAGGCGGGCGGCATCGGCAAACCCTGCGACGGCGGCGACGTTCTCGGTGCCGGCGCGGCGGTTTCGCTCCTGGTGGCCGCCGTGGATGAGCGGGCCCAGCGCCACCCCGGGCCGCACCCACAGCGCGCCGGCACCGCGCGGGCCGCCCAGCTTGTGGGCGCTGACGGTCACGAGATCGGCGCCGAGGGTCGAAACATCCAGGGGAAGCCTGCCGAAAAGCTGCACCGCGTCGACGTGCACCAGCGCCCCGGCCTCGCGCGCGGCGTCGATGACCCGCCCGAGATCGAGGACCACGCCGGTCTCGTTGCTGGCCGCGATGACCGAGACCAGGTGCGTGCTCGCGCCCACCGCGACCCGCAGTGAATCCGCGCTCAGGCGCCCCTCGGCGTCCACCGCGATGGCGTCGACCCCATCGACTGAGCCCGCGGCCAGCAGCGCCTGGGCGGCCCCCAGCACGGAGGGGTGCTCCACCGTCGAGGTGGCCAGGCGCCCCCGCCCGCTCGCCCCCGCGCGCGCCGCCATCACGCCCTTCAGCGCCAGGTTATTGGCCTCGCTGGCCGAGCTGGTCAGGACCAGATCGACCGGACGCGCGCCCAGACTCTGGGCCAGCGCCTCACGGGCGGCCTCCAGGCACGCGCGCGCCGCTCGCCCGTCCGCATGGACGCTGGACGGGTTGCCCCACGGCGCCTGCGCCATCACGCGCGCCACCTCCGGCCGCAGCGGCGCGGTGGCGTTGTAGTCGAGGTAGGTGCGACCCATGGGAGAGACCGTCTTCCGAGCAGGCCGTCACGCGGGCGGCCGAAAGGGTGGCGGAGCATCCACGATGGTCCCCGGTGATGCAAGATGGAGGTCGCCCCGAATCCACCACCGGCTTGACCCGCGGCCGCCTCAGGGCTACGCATGCGCCATGAGTGACCGCCCCACGCCCCGTCGACGCCTCGGCCCCTTCCATTGGGCGGTGGTCGCGGTCTGGGCGGTCGTGGCCAGTTGGCTCATCTTCTCCGTCACCTTCGCTGTGGTGAAAGCGCTCTTCTTCTGCGACGAGCCGGTGCGTTCGGGCGCCCCCACCGACGTGCGCGCTATACCGGCCCCAGAAGCTCCGCCAGGCGACGTGCGCGCGCCGGATCCGTCACCCTGAGGCGGAACGTGCGCGCCGACGGCCCGCGGTCCTCGATGCACACGCGGAGATCCGCGGCGTCCTCGAGTCCCGGCCCGCGCTCGGGCCACTCGACCAGGACGACCCGCTCGCCGTCGAGCAGGTCGCGAAACCCGATGGACTCGAGGTCGTCGCCGTCCTCGAGCCGATACAGGTCCACATGCGCGACCTCGGCCCGGCCGCCCTCGTAGACGTTGACCAGCGCGTAGCTCGGCGACGACACGCCCGCCTCGGCCGGCACGCTCAACCCACCGCACACCGCCCGCACCAGCGTCGTCTTGCCGGCGCCCAGCGGCCCCATGAGCGTGACCAGATCCCCGGCGAGCAGCCACGTCGCCAGCGCCTCGCCCAGCGCCGCCGTCTCGCCGTCACCCACCGCGATGATCGCCAGCTCGCTCATGGCGCTCAGACGAACTCGACCTTCACGATCTCGTATCTCCGCGTGCCACCCGGCGCGTTGAACCGCACCTCGTCGCCCTCTTCCTTGCCGATGAACGCGCGCGCCAGGGGCGAGGCGTAGCTGATGCGGCCTGCCTTCGTGTCGACCTCATCGACGCCGACGATCTGGTAGACCGACTCCTCGTCGGTCTCGAGGTTCAGCATCGTCACCGTCGCGCCGAACACCACGCGCGTGCCGGAGAGCGTCTTCGGGTCGATGATGCTGGCCCGGCCGAGCTTGTCTTCCAGGTCGCGGGTCGTCCCGTCGATGAAGGCCTGCTTCTCTTTCGCGGCGTGATACTCGGCGTTCTCCGAGATGTCGCCGTGCGCGCGCGCCTCCTCGATGTCGCGCACGTTCTGCGGCCGCTCGACCTCTTTCATGTGGCGGAGCCGCTCGCGAAGCTGCTCGGCGCCACGAACGGTCACGAAGTATCGCTCGTTGCTCATCTCAAACCTCCGGCAGCAGGTGCCGCCCACACGCGGCCTCCCCCGACGTCGCGCCAAGCCCCGCGCAGAGCTCAGTTGCGCTCGTAGAGTTCCTGCAGCGTGGTGATGTGGGGCGTGGGGTCCTCGAGTCGCGACACCATCGCCGCGACCGCCGCCCACGCCCCCGGGACGGTCGTCATGTACGGGATGCCCTGCACATAGGCCGACCGACGGATGTCTCGGGAATCGAGGATGGACTGTCGCCCAATCGTGGTGTTGATGACCAGCGCGATCTGGTTGGACTTGATGCGGTCGACGATGTGCGGGCGGCCGTGGGTGACCTTGTTGACCACCTCGCTGGGCACGCCGCGCTCCTCGAGGTAGGCGGCGGTCCCGCGCGTGCAGACCAGCTCGTAGCCTGACTGCACGAGCTTTCGCGCCGCGCCGAGGATCATCGCCTTGTCGGCGTCTTTCACCGAGATGAAGACCCGCCCCGAGCTCGGCAGCGGGAAGCCGCAGGCCGCCTGGGCCTTGCCGTAGGCGCGGGCGAAGTTGCGGTCGACCCCCATCACCTCGCCGGTGGACTTCATCTCCGGGCCGAGCAGCGTGTCGTTGCCGGGGAAGCGGTTGAAGGGGAAGACCACCTCCTT
>CAZNZH010000639.1:2666-3761 GCA_964577445.1 uncultured Myxococcales bacterium | reverse complement strand
CCAAGGCACCCTCGCCGAGCGCATCCGCGCGGCCGGCGCCGGCATCCCGGCCTGTTACACGCCGACGGGCGCCCGCCCCGTGGTCGCCGAGGGCAAAGACGAGCGCAGCTTCGGCGGCCGCCCCTGCATCCTTGAGACCGCGCTGTCCGCCGACTTCGCGTTCGTGCGGGCCCGCCGCGCCGACCCCTACGGCAACCTACAGTTCTACGGGACCACGCGAAACTTCCAGCTCGCCATGGCCATGGCCGCCCGCGTCACCATCGCCGAGGTCGACGCGCTGGTGCCCCTGGGCGCCATCGCCGCCGACGACGTGCACCTCCCGGGGATCTTCGTTCACCGCATCGTCCACGTGCCCGACCACCTGGACCTCATCGAGCACCGCACCACGCGCCCGCGGCCCGCGTAGAGACCGCCGCCCGAGCTCGTCTACGCGAAGGGCACGTCGTCGCCCAGATCCGCGCGGCTCGCCCCGGGCGCCAGCTCGACGATGCGAAAGGCCTCCCCCGCGGGGTCGAACACCCCGACGTCGGTGACGACGCGGTGCACACACCCAGCGCCTGTCAGCGGCAGCGAGCACCTCGCCACCAGCTTCGGCGCCCCTTCGCGCGTGCGATATGTCGCGACCGCCACCACCCGGCGCGCGCCGCTCACCAGGTCCATGGCCCCGCCCATCCCGGTCACCAGCCCGCCCGGAACCGCCCAGTTCGCGAGGTCCCCGTTGGCCGCCACCTCCATGGCCCCGAGGATCGCCAGGTCCACATGCCCCCCGCGGATCATCGCGAAGGAGAGCGTCGAGTCGAAGGTGCTGCCCCCCTCAACGATGGTCACCGTCTGCTTGCCGGCGTTGATGATCTGCGGGTCCTCGTCGCCGTCGTAGGGGAAGGGCCCCATGCCCAACAGCCCGTTTTCCGAGTGCAGCATCACGCCGCTGCCCGGCGCGAGGTGGTTCGCCACCAGGGTCGGGATGCCGATGCCCAGGTTCACGACCGAGCCTGACACCACCTCCCGCGCCGCCCGCGCCGCCATCGCGTCCCGATCCCACACAGGGCCCCCCTTCCAACTCAGGTTGAGCGCCCGCCCGACAAGGCCACCAGC
>CAZNZH010000639.1:0-2656 GCA_964577445.1 uncultured Myxococcales bacterium | reverse complement strand
ACCAGCTTCGGCCGCCCCGGGCCCGGCAGCCGCGACAGGCGCAGGTCGGCGGGCAGCGCCTCGAGCCAGCGCATCACCGCCAGCGCGCTCATCGCCGCGCGGCCCGCCATGCTGCTCGGGTCCATCCACTCCGCCGGCGAGTGGAAGTCGCCGCCCCGCGCGCCCAGGCCATCGAGGGTCGGCACGCCCAGGTAGCTCGTGAGGTTGGCGTCGCTGCCGCCCCCCGCGTGCACGGCCGTCGGCACCTCGAGCCCCAGATCCCCCGCCGCCGCCTGCCACAGCTCGACCAGCGCGCGCGTGCCCGGTCCCCCCGTCCACGGCGGCCGATGGATGCTCCCCTCGAGGCTCACCTCGACACCGTCGAGCACCATCGCCCCCACGACGGCGTTGAGCCGCGCCTCGACGGCCCGGCAGCCCGCGTAGTCGTCGCAGCGCACGTCCAACATCAGCGTCGCCCGCTCGGCGACCACGTTGGCCCGCGTCCCCCCGGAGATGACCCCCGGGTTCACGCTGACGCCGCGCGCCGGGTCGCTTATGGCCGCCACCTGCCCCACGATCGCGGCCAGCCCGACGATGGCGTTGCGCTCGAGGCCCGGCTCGTTGCCCGCGTGCGCCGCCTTCCCCGCCACCTCGATGCGAAACCGCCCCGCCGCCCGCCGCGACGCGACCAGCGCCCCGTCCGCCCGCCCGGACTCGAACACCAGCGCCAGCGCCGCGTCCGACGCCAACCGCTGGATCGTGGGCCGGCTCGTCGGCGACCCCTGCTCCTCGTCGGTGTTGATGAAGACGCGCAGCTCCATGGCGTCCGCGGCACCCGACGCGACCAGCGCGTCCGCCACGGCGAGCATGACGCAGAGCCCGCCCTTCATGTCCGCCACCCCCGGCCCGCGCGCCCGCCCCTCCTCGATCCAGAAGCCCTGAAACGGGTCGCTCTCGGAGTACACGGTGTCGGTGTGACCCAGCAGCAGCACCACCGGCGCGCCCGCACGCCCCATCCGGCGGCAGAACAGGTGCTCGCGCTGACTCGCGCTCTGGCTGACCAGCGCGGCGGTCTCGAACCCGAGGGCGTCGAAGCCGTCGGCTAAGATCTCCATGCAGCGGCGGTTGCCCGCCATGTCGTCGCTGCCGCTCGACGTGCGGACCAGGGCCTCCAGCACGCGCTCGAAGCCGGGTTGGCGCTCGAGGCAGTGCACGAGCAGCGCCTTCGGGTCGACGATCATAGGGATCCGCCCTCGCCCGGCGGGCCTGCCGCGCGGACCGCCTCCAGAAGTGACGGGAGGCGCAGGATCTCGGGCGCCGTCTCGGGGGCGCCCGCGGAGTGCCGCGTCTGGACCAGCACGACCCGCGCGTGGGCGAAGGCGGCGGCCATGGCGTTGACGTGGCTGGGCTCGTTGTCCGCGGCGAGCACCGGGCGCCCCATGCGCGCGATCCAGGCGAGCGCGCCCACTTTGAAGGCGGTGTCGCGCACGGACGGGTCGTCGTTCATCACCAAGAAGGCGCCGGGGCCGCCCACCGGAAACCCGAGCGCGCCGAATCGCGCGACGGTAGCCTCCATCATGCGGCGAGGCCGCGCGGTGAGGTAGACCACGGTGATGTCGGCTGCGCGCAGGAGCTGAACGGCCTCGAGGGCGCCGGGCAGCGGCGCGTCGAAGCGGCAGTAGTGGCCGTTGGTGAAGGCGTCGCGCCAGAACCGAACGCCCTCCTCGCAGGCCGCCGGGTCCGTGACGCCGAGGGCGCGCAGGTTGTCCATCACGCCGAACACGATGGGCATGGTCTGCGCGCGGACCATGGCCTCTTCGGCGCCGGGCAGCCGGTCGCGCACGCTGTGCAGCCAGTCGCCCCAGATGGCGCGGTTGCGCGGCGCGTTGTCCAGCAAGGTCAGGTCGACGTCGAGCACGGCCAAGGGCTCGCGCCCCTCCCCGCGCGCCTGGGCCGCGGCGTCGGCGATGCACTGCGACATGGTGGCGCTGCGGGTCAATTACCTCCTCCGCCGTCCGCGTCCGGCATCGCAGCATCACGGGCGAGCTCAGCCGCGCGCAGCCGCGCCGCCTCGACGGCCGCCGCCACCATGGCGTCGAACCCGCGGCCCTCGAAGACGGCCAGGGCGGCCGCCGTGGTGCCGCCCGGCGACGTCACGCGCCGCCGCAGCTCGGCCGGCGCCACCCCGGCCTCGTCCACCATCCGCGCCGCGCCCAAGACCGTCTGCCGCACCAGCGCGCGGGCCAGCGCTGGCTCTAGCCCCGCCGCCACCGCCGCGCGCTCCAGGGCCTCGACGAGCAGGAAGACGTAGGCCGGCCCGCTCCCCGAGACGGCCGTGACCGCGTCCATGGCCGACTCGTCGACCGCGTGGGACTCGCCCACCGCGTCGAGCAGCCGCGCGGCCAGGGCGCCGTGCTCGGGCCGGGCGGAGCGCCCCAGGCACCAGGCCGCCGCGCCCGCGCCCACGAGGCTCGGCGTGTTCGGCATCACGCGCACCACGGGCGTCCCCGAAGGCAGGTGCGCCTCCAACAGCGCCGTGGTCAGGCCGGCGGCGATGCTGATGACCACGTGATCTGGGCCGAACGCGTCGCAGAGCGAGTCGAGCACGCCGGCGGCCTGCTGCGGCTTGACGGCCAGCAAGATCACCTGCGCGCCGTCCACCACCTCGCGGTTGGTC
>CAZNZH010000638.1:0-3765 GCA_964577445.1 uncultured Myxococcales bacterium | reverse complement strand
CCCAGCGGCCGGCGCGGCGGCGCCGCCTTCGCACACGCAGGTGGTCGCGCACTTCGCGCCGTCGGCCGCCGCCAGCTTCGCGCCGGCGGGGCAGCTCGGAGGCGCGTCGCACACGCAGGCGTCGTCGCACCCGTCGCCCGTGGTGTCGGCGCCGACCTGTCCGGCCGGGCACCCCCCGAACGCCGCGCACGGGCAGCCCACCGCACTCGGGCTCTGCCCGCCGCTGCACACGCACGCGTCCGGGCAGTTGTCGCCGTCGGTGTCCGCCGCCGCGCTCGCCCCCGGACAGGCCGGGGCCGGCTTCGCGCACGGCTTGCACACGTCGTGGCAGCCGTCGCCGGAGCTGTCGACACCCTGCGTCCCCAACAAGCAGGCGTCCACGAGGTCGTAGCAGCCGTCGCCGTCCTTATCGATCAGCACCGCGCCCACCGGCAGGTCCCGGTCGCAGACGAACCCGGCGCACGCCGCGCAGCTCCCCTTCGCGTCGGGCTTGGCGCCGCTCGGGCACAGGCACGTGTCCGGGCAGCCGTCCTTGTCGGTGTCGCTCGCCTGCGTCTGCGCCGGGCACACCAAGGCCAGGCACACCGAGCACCCGTTGGCGCTGGGCTTTTGGCCGCTTGGGCACAGGCAGGTGTCGACGCAGCCGTCTTTATCGGTGTCGGTGGCGACGGCGCCCGAGACGCAGACCGGCGCTTTGGCGCAGCAAGTGCCGCCCTCGCTGAGCGCTGTGCCGTCTTTACAGAAGCAGCTATCGAAGCAGTTGTCGCCGCTGGTGTCGCCGGGCACCGCACCCGCGGGGCAGGTCACCGACTTCGCGCAGGCCTCGCAGACGTCGTTACAGCCGTCGCCCGAGCTGTCTCGGCCTTGGGTCCCCAGCGCGCAGGCGTCGGTGAGGTCGTAGCAGCCGTCTTTATCCTGGTCGACCAGCCACGCGTAGGGCGGCAGCGGCGTCGTGCAGGTCATCGGGACGCAGGTCGCGCAGCCGGCGGCCCCCGGAAACGCCCCGTCCGCGCAGACGCAGGTGTCTTTACACCCGTCGGCGTCTGCGTCTTTGCCGGTGGCTCCGACCGGACAGCTCAGGGCCTTACAGCACGAACCCTGGCTCGAGACGGTCCCGCCGTTTTTGCACACGCAGGTGTCCGGGCAGCCGTCTTTGTCGGCGTCGGTGCCCAGCGCGCCCTCAGGGCAGACCAGCGCCTTACAGCAGGCGGCGGCGTCTTCGGCGACCTTGGTGGTGCCCGGGCACACGCAGGACTCGGCGCACCCGTCGCCGTCGAGGTCGGCGGAGACGAGCCCGGCGCCGCAGGTCGGGGCCGCCGCGCACGCGCAGGTCCCGCCGGTCGCCACTTGCCCCACCGGGCACAAGCACGCGTCCGGGCAGCCGTCGCCGTCGGTGTCGATAGCTGAGGCGCCGCTACCACATGCCAGCTTGGGACAGCAGGACCCGGCGCTGCCCACGGCCGCTCCGCTGGCGCAGACGCAGGTGTCTTTGCACCCGTCGCCGTCGGCGTCTTTGGCCACCGCGAGCGCGCCGCACACGGGCGCCGCGGCGCAGCAGAACCCCTTCGGTCCGGGTGGCGCGCCACTCGAGCACACGCAGCTCTCGGCGCACCCGTCGCCGTCTGTGTCTTTTGCCACACTGCCGCTGGGGCAGAGCACGGTCGCCTTGCACGGGCAGACCCCGCCCACGGGCGCGCCGCCGCCCAGGCAGCGGCAGCTCTCCCGGCACCCGTCGCCGTCGAGGTCGACCGCGCTGGCCCCCGCCGGACACGCCGCGATGGCGTTACAGCAGCTCCCGTCGGCCGCCGGTTTCGCGCCGTCACCGCACGCGCAGTCGTCCACGCAGCCGTCCGCGTCCGCGTCGATGGGGATGAGCCCAGCCGCGCACTGAAGCGCGCCCGGGCAGCCGCAGGGGCCCAAAAGCGATGCGTCCGGCGCCTCTCCCGACGGGCACACGCAGGTCTCCGGGCACCCATCCGCGTCCGCGTCGACCGCTCGCAGCCCGCCCGAGCACGCGAAGTCCGCGCAGCAGGTCGCCCCGGCCGCCGCCACCGTCCCGGCCGGGCACCCGCAGGTGTCCGGGCAGCCGTCGCCGTCGGTGTCCCGCGCGACCTGGCTGTCGCCGCAGACCACGTCAAAGGCGCAGGCGCAGGCTGAGCCTTTTGCGGCCTCGCCCCCCGCGCTGCACTGGCACGTCTCGGGGCAGCCGTCGCCGTCGGTGTCCACCGCTTGCTGGCCGGCCGGGCAGCGCGGCGCGGGCTTACAGGCCTGACACGCGCTCGCGAACAGCGGCACCGGGCCGCAGCGGGCGACGCAGCTCCCGGCGACGCACGCGAAGTAGCTGTCACAGGTCGGGCAGAAGGCGTCGCACTCGGGCTGGGCGGTCGCCAGCGCGCCCACGCAGTCGCAGGCGCTCTGGCACGGCGCCACGCAGCGGTCGGGGCAGCCGTCGCCGTCGTCGTCCGACGGCACCGCGCCGGGCTTACAGAGGACCACCGTCGCGCACCCACACTGGCCAGCGGCGTTCGGGGCCAGGCCGCCGGGGCAGGCGCACCCGTCGGCGCACCCGTCAGCGTCCGCGTCGACGCTGACCTGCCCGGCGCCGCAGACCGGGGCCTCCGGGCATGGGCAGCTCCCCAACAAGCCGGGGCTCGCGCCGCCAGGGCACACGCAGCTCTCCGCGCAGCCGTCGCCGTCGTCGTCCGTGGCGCTCGTCCCCGCGGGGCACACCACGCTGAAGGCGCACCCACAGGCCTCACCCGGCCCGATGGTCGCGCCCGTCTTGCACACGCACGCGTCGGGGCAGCCGTCGCCGTCGAGGTCGTAGGCCACCGCGTTCGTCGCGCACCCAGCCGCGACCGGGCACGCGCACGAGCCCGGCCCGCCGCCGCAATCGCAGCTCTCCGGGCAGCCGTCCCCGTCGCCGTCCACGGGCTTGCCGCCCGCCGGACACGCGAGCCCGGGGCAGGTCGCGCACCGGTCGCGGCAGCCGTCCCCGTCGGTGTCCACGCCGCGCGCGCCGGCCGGACACGTCGCGCAGAGGTCCGGGCAGGCGTCGCCGTCGGTGTCGCGCACGACCGCGTTGGTCGGGCAGCTTGGGTCGTCGCACGCGAAATCGCAGGGGCAGCCGCCGCTCAGGGCCTCCGGCGAGCCCTCAGCGCCCGACGGGCACACGCAGGTGTCCGCGCAGCCGTCCCCGTCGGCGTCTTTTGGAGTCGCGCCCTTGGGGCAGCTCACTTTTTCGCAGGCGGTACATGCGTCTTTGCAGCCGTCCGCGTCCGTGTCGACGCCGGTGTGCCCCGCGGGGCACAGGGCGCAGGTGTCGCTGCACCCGTCGCTGTCGAGGTCGGCGAAGTAGCCGCGCGCCGGGCAGCTCTTCGTGTCGCAGACCGGCTCGCAGCCGCATCCGGCGGGGCCTGCAAGCGCGCCCGACTGGCACACGCAGGCGTCGACGCACCCGTCCGCGTCGCTGTCGACGCCCAGCGAGCCGCCGGTGCACGCGAAGGGCGCGCAGCACGGGCCGATGTGGTCGCGGGCGACCCCGGCGGCGCGCCGATAGCACTCCGACGCGTAGGTCTTGCCGTCGCAACCGCAGACCGGCGCCAGGCCCACGTCCGAGCAGGGCAGCACCAGCGGCACGCACCTCCCGGCGATCTCCGGGTGCCCGCACAGGCCCGCCGCCACCTCGCAGACCTCGCCGCCAGCGCAGGTCTCACCGCTCGCCCCCCCGCACTCCCCCGCGCAGGCGCCGCCGCTGGCGACGCT
>CAZNZH010000637.1:0-3771 GCA_964577445.1 uncultured Myxococcales bacterium | reverse complement strand
CGCTGGCCGCGACATCGCCGAAGCTGACGACCAGGGGCTTTTTCTCCGCGGCCTTCGCCAGCCGCGCGTACATCCGGTCGCTGGCGAGCACGGAGCCGCCCGGGCTTGAGACGCGCAGCACGATGGCGGCCACGTCGCTGTCGCCGACCGCCGCGTCGATGGCCCGCTCGACGTCAGCGTCGCCCGTGCTGACGCCAAAAAACGGCAGGTTCAGGTCGCTGCCGTCGCCGTCGATGATGGCCCCGACCACGGGGATGATGGCGATGACCTGGGGCTGACCCCAGCTCGGCCACGCGGAGGGCGGCGGGTCGTAGCCGTCCTTGAGCCGGACCGGGCCGGCGAGCTCGTCTTGTAGCGCCTCCGTGACCTGCGTGTCGGCGACGATGCGATCGACCAGACGCAGCTCGTGGGCCATCGTCATGGTCTGGGGGCCGTCGGCGAGCAGCGCGTCCATCGCCGGCCGGCCGATCGCGCGGCCCTGCCCGACCGCCGCGTGCCACGCGGAGCTGAACGCGTCGAGGATGGCCTGCGCCTGCTCCTGGTCCGCCTCCGACGGCCCCTGCCGCGTGAAGCGCTCCGGCGCGGACTTGTACTCGTCCCACTTCACGAACTGCGCCTGGATGCCGAGCTTTTCGAGCAGGCCGGCCAGGTAGGTGCGCGTGACGCTGAGGCCGCGCAGATCGAGCAGCCCCACGGGGTGCAGCCAGATGCGGTCGGCGGCGCTGGCGAGGTACATCGCGCGCATGTCGAGGCCGGCCGTGTGGATGATCACGCGCTTGCCGGCGTCGCGCAGCGTCTTGAAGGCGCGGCGCAGCTCCCAACACTGCGCCCAGCCTGGGGCGGCGCCCAGCTCGACCAGCAGCGCCGAGACGTCGCTGTCCCGGCTCATCGCGTCGAGCGCCATCAGCCACATGCCGAAGGTCGGGGGCCCGGCGCCGAGCAGGCCCGGTCGGGGCCGCTCCGGCACAGAGCCGGCCATGGAGACGCGGACCACCTTGCGGCCGGGCGTGATGAGCGAGGCGCGGGCGCGCGAGCTCTGGGTGAAGAACACCGAGAGATCCGCTTGGGAGTCGACGTCCTCGTCGCTGACGCGGCTGCGGGCGTCGAAGCCCACGGCGACGGCACCCCTGCCCTGCTCCAGGCTCAGGGTGACGCCCCACTCCATGCGCTCGGCGGCGGCGACGTCGTGCACGAATCGACCGTAGCCGCCGATGATGAGCCCGGGCACGGGCATGATGCGCAAGCTCGCGCCGGCGGCCCAGTCGGGGCTGTCGGCGATGCTGGCGAGGCCCTCGACGCCGAAGGTCACCCTGTCGCCGCGCGGGCGGAGGCCGATCTCGGCGCGCAGCTCGGGGCGACGGCGCTCGCCGCCGAGGCGCGGCTGGTTGGCCTGGTCGACGCTCAGGGCGACCGAGAGCCACCGGGCGGGCCGCAGCATCGTGGAGACCGACAGCGCGTTGTAGTGATCGAGGCCCGCGCCGGCGTCACCGAAGAAGCGCTGCCAACGAAAGCCCAGGGAGCCCCACTGCGCGAATCGAAAGGCGCTGGACAGATCCAGGCGCGTCGTCCCGCCGTCGAGGCCGCCCTCGCCGATGCGCGACACCGCGAGGCCGAGCGCGACCGGGCCCAAGCGGCCGGCGCCGCCTGCGAAGAGGCCGTCGCCGAGGCCGGCGCCGTCGAGCCGAAGCGCGAAGCCGAAGCCCATCTCCCAACCGTCGAGGAACCCGAGGCCCGCCGCGTGCCCGGCGGTCGCCTCGACGCCATCGGACTCGGCGCCGAAGGTCCACGGCAGGCGCACGCTCGCGGGGCTGCGCTCTGGAGCGCCAGCGGTGGCGGCCGGGCTCAGCAGCGCCAGCCAGGCCAGCCCACCGGCGAGGGCGACCACGCGGGACGCGCGCGCTCTGGATTTCTCGGCCCGCACCATGACGACCTCCACTAGAGCGGCGCATCATAGCGGCCCGAGCGGGCGCCACATAGCACGCGCGCGCTTGGGCCACAGGACAAAACCACGTCCGCCCTTGACCGTGGGGCCCGCGGGTCCCATAGCTCACCCCTGCGAGGCCACGACCAGGAGCCCCCCGATGACCGCCGCCAGCGCCACCCATGTAATTGAGGTCAACGAAGCCAACTTCCAAGAGACGATCGTGGGCCGCAGCGCGACCACCCCGATTCTCCTGGACCTGTGGGCCGAGTGGTGCGGGCCGTGCAAGACCCTCGGGCCGATCCTGGAGGGGTTGGCCGCCGAGTACGGCGGCGCGTTCGTGCTGGCGAAGGTGGACGTCGACCAGAACCCGCAGCTCGCGCAGAGCTTGGGGGCGCAGTCGATCCCCATGGTGCTCGCCGTCTTCGAGGGCGGCATCGTGGACCAGTTCGTCGGGGCCTTGCCGAAGGCGGACGTGAGGCGCTTCGTCGACAAGGTGCTCGACGCGTGCGGCGTGGTCGTGGGCCCCGCGGCGGCGGCGGAGCCGGTGCCGGCGGACCCGGAGGAGGCCCTGGCGTTCTGGTCGGCGCGGCTTGAAAAGGACCCGGCGGACGGCGCGGCGCTGCTGCAGATCGGGCGGCTCCACCTCGCGGCTGAGCGCACGGCCGAGGCGCGTGAGACCCTGGGGCGCGTGACCGCGCTGATGCCCGAGTACAACGCGGCCCTGGCGGCGCTCAGCCTGGGCTCGCTCTGGGCGGAGGTCGAAGCCGCCGGCGGGGTCTCGGCGCTACAGGCCAGGCTGGCGAGGTCGCCGGAGGACGGCGAGGCGCGCTACCTCATGGGCCTCGCGGACGCGGTCCACGGCCGCTTCGTGACGAGCCTTCAGGCGCTGACGGAGCTGGTCTCGACGGCCCGCGGCGACCTGCGCGACAAGGCCCGCGCGGCGGCGGCGACCATCTTGGAGGCCGCGGGGCGCGATGACGCGCAGGTCGAGAAGCTGAGGCGGCGCCTGGCCGGCCTGGTGCTGATCTAGCCGCCGCGGGCGCGCTACATCCGCTCCAGCGGCGGGATGTTGAGGCACGCGAGCCCGATCTCGAGTGTCCGCGCCGTCGCCACCGACAGCGCCACCCGGGACTCGCGCAGGGCGTCGTCCGGCGCGCTCAGGATGGGGCAGGCGGCGTAGAAGGGGCTGAAGCGGCGCGCCACGCCGAAGAGATACTCGCAGAGGATGTGGGGCCTGGACAGGCGCGCGGCGGCGTCCAAGGCGTCGCCCAGCTTCAGCAGCTCCGTCGCGAGCTCGCGCTCTTGGTCCGCTTGCAGCACCAGGGGCGCGCCGGTCGCGACGAAGGCCGCGCCGAACCGCGCCTCGTACTCGCGCAGGATCGACCGGATACGGACCAGGGCGTACTGCAAGTAGGGGCCGGTGTTGCCTTCGGCGGCGAGGAACTTGTCCCAGTCGAAGCGGTAGTCGGTGGTCAGGTTCTGGCTGAGGTCGGCGTATTTTACCGCCCCGATGCCGACCTGAGCCGCGATGGCGCGCTGCTCGGCGTCGCTCGCGTCGGGCCACTTCTCGGCGACGATGGGCACGATGCGCTTTTCGGCCTCGGTCAGCAGCGCCGCCAAGGTGATGGTCTCGCCGTCGCGCGTCCGAAACGGGCGGCCGTCGCTGCCCAGCATCATGCCGAAGCCGACGTGCTCCAGGCGCACGCGCTCGTTGCCCATGGCCTCGATGACCGCGAAGAGCTGCTTGAAATGCAGGGACGGGCGCACGTCGACGACGTAGATGATGCGGTCGGGCGCGTAGGTCGCCGCGCGGTACTCGAAGGTCGCGATGTCGGTGGTGGCGTAGA
>CAZNZH010000636.1:0-3779 GCA_964577445.1 uncultured Myxococcales bacterium | reverse complement strand
CTCGGGCGGCGGCTTGAGCTGTCCGCGCCGACCCTGCGCTTCATCCTGCGAGAGCACGATCTATCAGACAGCGTCGGGCGAATCGCGCAGCTCGAGTACCCCAGCGTCTCGCTGCTGAACGTCATCTTGGAGCCGGGCCACCGCGACCAGGTGCGTGAGCTGGTCGAGCAGCACGCGCGGTATCGCGAGATCATCGGCGAGTGGGGATTCGACCAGGTGTTGCCTTATGGTCGCGGGCTCACGCTGATGTTCTCCGGGCCGCCGGGCACCGGAAAGACGCTGTTGGCCCAGGCGTTGGCGGCGCACCTGAAGCGACCGCTGCTGAGCCTGTCGGCGTCTGACCTGCCGGAGCGCGAGGGCATCGACAGCGCGCTGACCGACCTCTTCAATGAGGCGACCCTGCGCGACGCCGTGGTGCTGGTCGACGAGTGCGACGCGCTCTTGCGCAAGGGCGACAACCGCAAAGCGGCGGCCTTCAAGGCCCTCGAGCGCCACGACGGCATCCTTATCCTGACGACGAACCACCCCGACGCCCTCGATGAGGGGCTGGACCGCCGCATCATCTTCGACCTGCGCTTCGAGCTGCCGACCCCGCTGCTGCGCCAGCAGATCTGGGAGGTGCACCTGCCGCCGGGGGTGCCGCTGGCCGACGACATCGATCTCGTCGCGCTCGCCAACCTCTATGACTTCCCCGGCGGCGCCATCAAGAACGCCATCCTGGTCGCGGTGAACCGGGCCCTCGCACGCAACCCTCGCGCGCCCGTGGTGACCATGGCGCTGCTCGAGGGCGGCTGCCGTTCGCAACTGCGATATGCGCTCGAAGAGTTGACTGTTCGGACCACGACTCACCTGCGTCTTTCCGACATCGTGCTGCGCGACGAGACCCGCGAGCACGTCATCGAGATCATCCGCGCGATGCGCAACCAGGCGAAGCTGCTCAATCACTGGGGATTCGGCCGCAAGCTCGTCACCGGCAAGGGGATCACGGTGCTCTTTGATGGGCCGCCGGGCACCGGAAAGACGCTGTGCGCCGAGATCATCGCCGGTGAGCTGGAGCGCCCGCTCTACCGCGTGAATCTGCCGGAGGTCGTGTCCAAATGGATGGGCGAGACCGAAAAGAACATCAAGGCGATCTTCCAGCAGGCGCGCGTCAGCCACGCGATGCTCCTCTTTGACGAGGCGGACTCGCTCTTCGGCGCGCGGACCCAGGAGACGCGCTCGTCCAATGACCGCGCGGCGAACATGGAGGTCAACCTGCTGCTTCAGGAGATCGAACGCTTCCCGGGCGTCGCCATCTTGACCACGAACTTCTTTGGGACCCTCGACCGCGCGCTCATCCGGCGCCTCCAGTTCCGGGTGACCTTCGAGGACCCGAAGGAGGACGAGCGGCGCCGCATCTGGCAGACCTTGTGCCCGCAGGAGGTGCCGCTGGCGCCCGACGTCGCGTGGGGCGACCTGGCGCGGCGTTTTGAGCTGACCGGCGGCATGATAAAGAACGCGCTGGTGAGGGCGGCGTACCGGGCGTGTGAGCTCGACGTGCCCCTGAGCCACGGAGTGCTGATGCAGTCGTGCCAAGACGAGCTGAAGGCGGCGGGCAAGCTGACGCGCGACCCCGGCTGGAAGCCCTTGCCGCCGCGGGCCCGCGAGACGGTCCTCGCCGAGCGAGCCGTCGCCACCGCCGACGGGCCCTGAGCGTGGCTGGCCACTCACCGCCAGACCTGCGGGCCCTGCGCGCAGCGGTCGAGCCCGAGCGGCTCAGGCAGGTGGCGTCCGCGTTGCCGAGCGAGCAGGCGACTGTCTTGCGCGAGGTGGCCGACGCGCTGGACGAGCCCGACGACGCGCTGGCTGCCGCGCGCATCGAGGCCGTCGCCGACCGCGCGAGGCAGCGCGGGCTGGTGGGGCCCGAGGTCGCCGGGGAGGTGGCCGGGTGGCTGGAGGCGCAGGCGGACGCGGTGGACGCGGCCGGACTCGATCTCGGGCGGGTTCGTGAGGCGCTGAACGGGTGGGCTCAGGCGCGCGAGGCCATGGTGGCGGCGGCGCTGGCGGCGGCTGGGGCGGGCTCGCCGGAGCGGGACCTCCTTGAGGAGGGGCTGGCGATCCTGGGCGACCCGCGGCTGATGGAGCCGCTGTCGAAGATCCTCGAGTCGACGTCGGCGGCCACCGACGCGCTGGCGGCGCTGCTGCGCGACGCGCCCCGGGACGCAGCCGGGCTGAAGCGAGCGGGCGTCGCGTGGGCGGCGCGCCTCGACGCGCTCGAGCGCCAGGCGGAAGCGCTGGACCTGCCGACGCTGGTCGAGGCGGCCTTACCGTTGGTGGCCAAGGCGGCTGAGCTGGGGCGGGCGACCGAGCATCCGGGGCTGGCCGATGTGCTGGTCTTGGAGGCTGGGCTGCTGGAGCTTCAGGCGGCCGCGGACCCGTCGAAGACGCCTGATGGTACCGACGTATTTTGGATGCGGGCGCTCGAAGCCGCCGAGGCGAACGTCGTGGTGGAGGCGGCGCGGACGGCCGCTCGGCGCTTGCAGGCTGGGGCCCTGGACGCGGGCGACTACCTGCGCGTCGCGGAGCTGGCGGGCCGGGTCGCGGCGGTGGCGTACGAGGCCGAGGCGCCGCCGGCTTACTGCCTGGCGTGTCTCGAGCAGGCGATGGCGTGGGTTCAGTTGGGTCGGTTCGATGACGCGCTGGCGGTGGTCGACGACGTCGCCGGGGTGGCGGCCAATGTCGTCCCGGAGCTGCTGCCGCGAACCGTGCTCACGCGCGGGCAGGTGCTGATCGCCGCTGACCGCGATGAAGAGGCGCTTGAGTGGTTCGCCAAGGCGATGGAGCTGGCGGGCGCTGAGGCGGGCTACGAGCGTGAGCTGGGATACGCGCTCATCGGCTGGGCCCAGTGTCTGGGGCTTGACTCCGACGACGAGCGCGGGCTCACGGCGCTGGGTCTGGCGCGCGAAACGGGCCTCCAGTTGGGGGACGCGCGCCTCTACGTGCAGGCGGTCGTGAACCGCGCGGCGTACTTCGACGCCCACGAGGATCTGGACGCGGCGGTGGCCGAGCTGGTGGCAGCGCGGAGCCGCGTGGTCGCGATGGGGGCGCCGGACGGGGTGCGGACCTTCGACGCCATCGCCGCGGAGTTGGAGGCGGGCTGGGGGAAGGCCGCGTTCGAGGGCGCCGTCGCGAGGTTCATGGCGCGAGCGCGGGCTTCGGGCGGCGATAGCTGAGCGCGCGGGCGAGCGGCGCCGTCAGGTGCCCGCGGGCTCCGGGTAGAGGCGGTGCGCCATGGCGAGCAGCGCGGCGGCCGAGACGCTGGGGCGACGGCTCGACGGCGTGGTCAGCTTGGCCTGGGTGGCGACCAGCGCGACGACATGGGCGATGGCGGCCGGGTCCAGCGGGTGCGCCAGCAGCTCGGGGGCGCCGGCCACGCGCGGGAGCTCGAGGGCTTCGAGCGCGAGCTCCCAGCACGCCCGTCGCGCCTGGGTGTTTGGGCAAAATAGCGAGATCTCGACTGGGTCTTCGAGGGATCGCAGCAGCGCGTCGTCACCCTCGGGCGGCGCGTGGAAGGCGACGGGGCCGCCGCCGCCCGCGCCCAGGCGGTCGAGCTCCACGATGAGTTCGCCGCGGGCTTGGGGATCGGAGCTGTCCGCGAGGTCGACGAAGAGGACCGCGCCTCGCAGGCGCATCTCGCGGGAGAGCGCGCGCAGCGTCGGCGCGAGCTGGGTCGGGCGGAGGGCGGCGGCGCGGAGGTCGACGAGCGGGCGTCCAATCGCGCTGGCGAATGCGCGTGCGGC
>CAZNZH010000635.1:0-3782 GCA_964577445.1 uncultured Myxococcales bacterium | reverse complement strand
GTCGGCCTCGGGGATGGCGGCGCTGGCGGCGGCCACCGCGCGGCTCGCCGGGCTCGAGCTCAGCCCAGGCGCGCTGTCGGCGGTCGCTCGCGTCGGCTCGGGGAGTGCCAGCCGCAGCGTCTTCGAGGGCTTCGCCGCCTGGGAGGGGCCCGAGGCGCGGGCGGTGGCGCCGGCGTCGCACTGGGACCTGCGCCTGGTCGTCGCGGTGGTGGACGGTGGGCCGAAGGACACGTCGTCGCGCGACGCCATGGGCCGGACGGCGCGCACCTCGCCCTATCACGCCGGCTGGGTGGGCCAGGCCCGCGGCCTCTTTGACGAGGGGCTGGCCGCCGTGCTGCGCCGCGATCTGCGAGCGATCGCCGAGATCATGGAGGTCTCCGCCCTGCGGATGCACGCCGCCGCCATGGCCGCGCGGCCGCCGGTCCTGTATTGGCGCGCCGCCTCCCTGGCGGTCATCGAGGCCGTCCGCGCGCTCAACACGGGCGGCACGGTGGCGGGTTGGACCATGGACGCCGGGCCGAACGTGAAGGTGCTGGTCGAGCGCGCGGACGCTGAGCGGGTCAAAGACGCCCTGCTCAGGGTGGCCGGCGTGGAGCGCGTGCTGGTCTGCGCGCCTGGGCCGGGCGTGACCACCCGGGTCGTGGCGCTTTGAGCGGCCCCATCATCGTCGCCAGCGCGCCGGGAAAGCTGATGCTAGCTGGCGAATACGCGGTGGCCGATCGCCTCTCCCCGGCGCTGGCGGTCGCGACGGACCGGCGGGTCATCGTGCGCTTGGAGCCCGGCGGCGAGGGGCTGCGCGTGACCGCGCTCGCGCTGGGGCTGCGCCAGGTGCCCCACACGCGGACGCCGCTGGTGGCCGCGGCGCTGCTCGCCAGCGGGTACGCGGGGCCGGCTCACGTCGAGGTCACGAGCCAGCTCGGCAGCGGGGCCTCGAAGCCGGGGCTGGGGGCGTCGGCGGCCATCACGGTGGCGGTCATGGCGGCGGCCCGTGGGGCGCTCGGCCTGGGCGCGCCGAGCCTCGCCGAGGCCATCGCCGCGCACCGGGCGACTCAGGAGGGCCTGGGCAGCGGGTACGACGTCGCCGCGGCGCTCTTGGGCGGGGTCACGGTGTTCGACCCCCGAAGCGGCAGCGCCAAAGGGCTGTCGTGGCCGCAGGGGCTGCACGCCGTCGTCCTCAGCACGGGCCGCGGGGCGTCCACCACCGCGCTGCTCAAGCGGTTGGACGTCGCGCGCCGCCGAGACCCGACCGGCGTCGGCCGGCGGCTGGGCGGGCATGCCCAGGCCTCGGCCGCCCTGGTCGCTGCGTTCGAGACCCAGGAGGTCCCGGCGATCTTGCGCGCCGCGGCGGCGGCCGAGCAGAGCTTGACGGCCCTCGATCGCGCCGCCGCCATCGGGATCGTCGGAGGCGGGCAAGCCGAGCTGCGGCGTGTCATCGAAGGTGTCGGCGCCACCGCGCGCACGTCGGGCGCGGGTGGGGGCGACTCGGTGTGGGCGCTGTCCGACGACCCGGCCACCCTCAAGCGCGCCACCCAGCGCGCCATCCACGCAGGGTTTTCCCGTCTGGACGTGGACTTCCCGTGCGAGGGGTTAGAGATGAGCGAGGACATCAGCGCCGAGGTCGCCTCATGACGTTGACGCTCTCCGGTGCGCGCGACCGATTTGGCGAAGAGATCGAGGCGCGCCTTGACCGGGCGTTCGGCCAGGACGACGGCAGCCTCCTCGCGGCCATGGGCCGGGCGCACCTGGCCACGGGCGGTAAGCGCTTGCGGGCGCTGGTGCCGTCCTGGATCGCGGAGAACATGGCGGGGCGGGGAGGACAAGCGCTGGATCTCGGCGTCGGCCTGGAGCTGATTCACAACGCGACCCTGGTCCACGACGATCTTCAGGATGGGGACACGCACCGGCGCGGCCACCAGACGCTGTGGCGGCGCTTCGGTGAGGCGCAGGCCATCAACGCGGGCGATGGGCTGTACTTTTTGGGGATGGACGTCATCGCCGGGGCGCCGGAGGGCGCCTCGCTGATTCAGGCCGTGTCGAGGGCGATGTTGCGGGTCATCGAGGGGCAGGTGATGGAGTTTCAGCTCCAGTCGCCGGCCGAGGACCCGGCCCATCTCGCGCCGAGCGGCGCGGCGTGGGAGCGCATGGCGCGGGGAAAGACCGGGGCGCTCTTTGGGGTGTGCTTCAGGGCGGGCGCGGTGGCTGGCGGGTGGAGCTGGGAGCAGGCCGACGCGGCGGCGCGCCAGGGCGAGGGGATGGGGCTGCTCTTTCAGGTTCAGGACGACTACCTCGACCTGGTGGGCGACAAGGGGCGCGACCTGCGCGGGAGCGATCTTGCCGAGGGGAAGCTGAGCTTTCCGGTGGTCTGGGCCTATGAGCACGCCGAGCCGGCGGCGGCGGCCGAGCTGCGGGCCATCGTGTCGGCGCCGCGCGAGGCGACCGGCGCGGGGATGGTCGCGCGGGGGCTGGAGCTGCTCGGCGATTGCGGCGCGCTTGAAGCGACGGCCGCGTGGCTGCGCGAGGGGCGCGATGCGGCGGGTCGGGGTCCGGTCGCGGCGCTGGTGCCTGGGCTCGTCGACGCGATCCTGGCGCCGGTCGCGCACGCGCTGTGAGGTCGGCGGGGGGCGGCCTCGGGAGGCGCGGGTCGGCTCGCAGACCCTAAGCCTCGACGAAGCCGTCGAAGGGTTGGCCGGTCGAGGAGTCGACGTAGCGCATGGCGAACTCGTAGCCGCAGCTTGGGATCGTGCGGGTCTCGTCGCCTGCGAAACGCCAGGGGATCCGGTCGGGCCAGGTGGAGCTTTGGGAGAGCAGGACGTGGGGGCCGCCCTTGACGATGCCGTCGGCGTCGCTGAGCGTGAAGCCCTCGTCGAGCAGCCAGGTGTTCAGCGCGGAGAGATCGGCGAAGGTGCTGAGCGCGTTGACCGAGAGGGCGAAGTGGTTGGCGCGGAGGCCGAAGGCGGCGAGCCAGCCGGCGTGCTCGGATTCGGCGAGGAGGGCGTCGTAGAGCGAGGCGCTGACGGGGCTCCAGGTGGGGGCGGCGACCAGGAGGCCGCGCAGATCGGCGGCGGGGTCGACCTGGGCGGCGAGGTCGCGGGCGGCGGCCTGAAGGCCTGGTGAGAGCTCGGCGGTGAGCAGCTCGGAGATGAAGACGCGCGGCCACTGGCCCGCGGGGTGGCGGTATGACGACGCGCGCAGCTTCTTGTCGGCGAAGCGGTAGCTGCCGGTCTGAACGTAGCCCATGGCGATGAAGGGCTCGGCGAGGCGCTCGCGCCCGATGGGGGCGAGGTCGAAGGTGCGCAGGGCGACGTGGTCGTTGACCACGGACTCGCCGCGCTCGGCCAGGCGCTGATGGATGCGGCCGGCCTGGGGCGTGATGTCGGTGTAGGCGTTCCAGAGCCCATGGAAGAGCGAGGCGATGAGGTCGGTCATGGGAGGGCTCCGGCGTGGCGCGGCGGGGCGGTGCGTGGTCACGTCGACCCAGCGCTCCACCGCGGCGCCGATCAGGGCGCGATGTGGATGGAGATCGTCTTTTGCCCCGGCGCGCCCAGGCCGCCCGCGCGCTCCATGACGTAGCGGATGCGCCGCGCCGGCGTCGCCGCGCCGGTGTCTGCCGGGGCCAGCGGCGCGGCGCCGAGCCGCACGCTGGGCCGAGCGGCCGGTGCGCCCTCGCGCATGTGCAGCTCGAGCTCGATGGGTTCGCCTTCGACGACGGGCCCGGCGGGCCCTCGCGCGAAGCCGCTCTGGGGGTCGATGGCGGCCAGCGCGGCGTCGGTCATCGCGCTGAG
>CAZNZH010000634.1:0-3788 GCA_964577445.1 uncultured Myxococcales bacterium | reverse complement strand
CTCGTGGACAAAGACGGCCGCGCGACCGAGCTCTACCCCGACGATCAGGACGAGATCTTCGACATCGACCTGCGCACCGGGCACGCCACCTGGGCGCCCTCGCGAGTGCCCTTTCTGTGCGCCATTCCCAAGGCGACCGCGACCCACAAGCCGCCCTTCCCGGTGATCATCTATGGCCACGGATACTCAGGCGCCACCTTCGAGATCCTCGGGTTCGCCGGCCCGATGGCCAAGGCTGGCTTCGCCCTGTGTGGCCTCGAGGCCCCCGGCCACGGCCTCATCATCCCCTCAGATGAGAAGGCGATCGTGGCGCTGCTCGAGGTAGCGCTCGACGCCTTCGGGCTGCGCTCCTTCTACAACGCCTACCAGGGCGGCCGGGCGCGGGATCTGGACCTCGATGGCTTCGTCGGCGAGCGCGACAACGGCACCGACTTCTGGACCGCCGACATCTTCCACACCCGCGACATGCTGCGCCAAGAGCAGATCGACCACATGCAGTTCATCCGCACCCTGCGCGCCGTCGACGGGCGCAAGCGCATGGAGACCGACACCAACGGCGACGGCTCGCCGAACCTGTTGGCGGACTTCAACGGCGACGGCGTCCCCGATCTCGGCGGCTGGCAGGACACCGACGGCGACCACCAGTGGGGCGACGGCGAGCACGACAACGGCATCTACGTCATGGGCCAGAGCTTGGGCGGGATCACCAGCGCCATCCTCGCCGGGGTCGAGCCCGCGGTGACGGCCGCGGCGCCGGTGTCCTCAGCGGGCGGGCTGGTGCATGTCGGCTCGCGTTCGACCAACCTCGGCGTCCCCGAGGGCGTGCTGCTGCCGATCCTCGGGCCCTTCATCACGGTGGCGCCCCACGTCCAAGGCGCCGGCGCCACCGCCGCTTTAGATGGTCGGGTCGACGTCGGGTTCTTGGTCCCCAAGGTCAACCAATCGTGGCGCCCGGTCTTTCATGTGAGCAGCGAGATCAAGGTAGGCGACCGCATCGTCGTGGAGAACCTCCGGACCGGCCGCGAGGTGCGCGGGACCGTGCCCGAGAGCCTGCGGATGCGCGTGGGCATCGCGGCGGACGCGCTCCGGCTGGGCGAGCGGCGCGACCTGCTCGGGATCGTCGACGACACGCCCCTGCCGGTGGACATCGACGCGCGGCAGGCCGAGCAGCTCGGCGATCGTCTGCGCGTGACCGTGCTCGACGGGTTTGATGGGCCGGTCAAGGAGACCATCGAGTCGATCTCGGAGCCCTTCGTCTTCGGCGGGGTGAACTACGCCGTGGGCACGCCCCTGGTGAGCATCTCGGAGGGCCTCGGCTACACGCGGCAGAGCCCGGATCTGCGCCGCGTCCTGAGCGTGTCGCAGATCGCCATCGAGCCGGGCGACCCCGCGACCTACGCCCGCTACGTGCGGCGCGATCCGCTGAGCTACCCCTACGAGACCGGCGACGTGAAGGCCGCGCGCGACCGCGGCGAGTACACCCACATCACGCTGTACCACACGGTCGGCGACTCGGACGTGCCCATCTCCGCCGGCATCACCCTGGCGCGCGCCCTGGGCCTGGTCGGGCACCTGGCGCCGGACCCCGCCGCCGGCGACGCGGCCATGGACACGCTGTTGAAGTACCACGTCGTCGAAGGCGTCGAGCGGACCCAGCGCTACCAGCAGCGGATGCCCTACTCGGGGTACTGCCCGCAGCAGGTGCCCGACACCGAGTGGGTGTGCCCGCCGGTTCGCCCGGGCGAGGAGTCGCGCTACCGAGACTTCTTCGTCGACCCGCCCGCGGTGGGCGGCGGCTCCGCGGCGTGCGGCACCTGCGGCGACGGCAGCGCCTGCTTTTACGACGGCCTGTGCGTCGAGACGGACGCCGGGTGCGCCGGGGTGGCCGACGCGCCGCTCGAGTCGGTCCACTTCGACGTCATGGACCTCGACAACAGCACCGACCGCCTGACGCTGCCGGAGTTCAACCTCAACCCGCCGCTGCGCCCGACCTGGCAGGGAGCCGGCGGCGTCGACGCCCTTCGCATCCCGTACCTGCGGCGAAACGGCTCCCACGGCGTGCCGCCGTCGATCCCCGAGCGAGCCTTCGACATCAACGCGTTCACGGTCCACCAGTTGCTCTGGTATTTCTCCCAGAACGGCAAGGAGCTGTCCGACGATCCCTGCCTCGCGACCGGGACGTGCAGCTTCATTCCGTGGATGAGCCCGTAGGCGGCGGGCCTGTCGGCGCTGGGGCACGCTGTCGGCGCTGGAGCGCTCGGCCCTTCACAGGGCCGAGCGCCCTCGGCTAGTTCAACGCGTCCTTGAGCGTGGAGCTCGTGGAGAAGCGCACGCCCGTCGAGGCCGGAATGCGGATGCTCTTTCCGGTCTGCGGGTTGCGGCCCGTGCGAGCCGCGCGCTTGGAGACGCTGAAGGTACCGAAGCCGGGCAAGGTCGTCTTCTTGCCGTTGAGCAACGCCCTCCCGATCGCCTCGGTCGCCGCGGTGAGCGCCGCGTTGGCCTGTGCTTTGGTGATGCCGGTCGCCTGAGCGATCTGCGAGACCAGCTCTGCCTTCGTCATGGACTTGGCCATGGGATACTCCTCCCCTGTTGGTGATCAGGTGGACGTGAGTTGTTGTGAGGGAACGGCCACAGTTTACACCATTTCCGCCCGCAACAAGAGTCCGCGTCGATTCAGCGGCGGCCGAATGTGACTTCGATCGCTCTGGGCCAAGGGTTTCGGTGTGACACCCCCCCGGAGCGCCGCACCGCGACCGATCGCGATCACCCGATCCCAGCGGTCAGCGGCATCCGCGAAATGGTGCTGCGTATGGCTTCGGCGATCCCGATGCGGGGCTCCCAGTCGAAGGCCTCGCGAAAGCGGTCGTCGCTGACGATGACGGGGTACTTCAGGAAATCGACGAGGTAGGGGGGGACCGTGCTGCGCACGCTGTCGGCGAACCGGCGCAGCGTCCAGATCAGCGGGGGAGGCACCGGCAAGATCGTCCCGCCCGTGAGCTTGAGCGCCTCCACGATCGGGATGGACCCGCGCCCGGCCACGTTGTAGACGCCGGTGGTGCGGCTGTCGAGGGCGACGAGCAGCGCTCGCAACATGTCGGATTCATACAGGAATTGCCACATGGGGTTGAAGCCCGAGACGTAGGGCACCGTGCGGGCGCGCAGGTAGCGGCAGGTCGTGTTGTTGATGTGCGGCCCGATCACGTTGGAGGGACGCAGCACGATGGTGCTGAGCGCCGGGTGCCGGTACGAGAAGGTCACGGCCTGCCCGTCGAGCTGCGTGGCGTCGGCCAGCTCCGGCACGGTCTGTAGGGCGCGGACCGGTTCATCCTCCAGGATGGGGATGTGGTTGTAAGGGTGGGCGCCGTAGATGTGATAGGTCGACAGCACCACGAGCTGCTCGACGCCGTACTCGAGCGACAGCTCCTGAATCTTGGCGCTGCCGACGACGTTGAGGTCGAAGCGCTGGTTGGGCCGCACGCGCAGGTTGCCCACCCGACCCAGGTGCAGGACCTTCTCGGGGCTGTGCCGCCGAAAGATGTCGAGGATGCCGCTCTTGTTGTAGCTGGCGCGGTGAAACGCGATGCCGCGCGGGAGGTCGATCGGCTTCGCCCGGTAGTCGACGCCGATGACCTCGTCGCCGCGGCGCATCAGCTCGAGCGCCGCCAACTGGGCGAGGCTGCCCGAGATTCCAGTGATGAGGACCTTGGCCATGGCGAGGAGTCTCGCGGGGAAGCGGCCGCACCGCAAGTGCAGTCGTGAGCACGCCACCGCGCGATCACTCGCCCCGC
>CAZNZH010000633.1:0-3805 GCA_964577445.1 uncultured Myxococcales bacterium | reverse complement strand
GTTCCTGAAAAGACATGAGCCAGCCGCGCGACGGGAGAATATGGGAACACCTTCTAAGGCCAGTGGCAAACGGACGCGGGTGTGCGCGGCGTGAGATCGAGGGGCACCTGTCCCGGGGCTCGAATAAGCCGGCTTGGCCTGCTCGACGACCCGAAAAGCACGCATCGCCTACTCGACGCGCTGTGAGAGGCCAGGCCAACACGCCCTCGTCGTCCTTCCCCGACGCGGCGCCCAACACCTTCATGAAGGTCTTGAACGACGAGACCACACAACGCTTCGTTACGCCGCCATCGAGCAGGAGATAGTGGTCGAAACAGAATCCGCCCCGCTTGGTGACGGAGGCGCGGACCACCACCAACCCGTCGTTGACCGCGTTCACGAAGCGGAGCTTTGCGCCGGCGCTGGCTTGCTCGTTTCCCTTGAACAGAGCCATGAACTTGATTCTCGAGTTGTCGTCATTGAGCAGCACAAATGCGCTGAACCCATCATCGACGATGAGATCCCCATCCGAGTCCCAGCGCGTGCTCATGTAGGCCGCTTCGAAGAGATCCTTCAACATCTGCTTGCTGACGCTGTCGGGTTTCACCAGATCCTCAGCCATCTACGCCTCCTGCCATGATCCGTCGTTCATGATCCGAGATTGAAGTACCGTTGACTCTAGCGCATCTACTGTTCGACTCCCGATTGCCCAGCACTGTCGAATCCTGACCAGATCGCGACGCCATGGTTTGCGGCCAATGACGCGCTGGCGCATCGCCGGCATCGCTGAGCAACTGCCCCGTGACTAGCTGACTCATCGTCCACGCTGTGACTCGTTGGGTTGAAATCGGCTACCATTCACGTTTGTGAGTGTCAAGGCGCCGCAGGCAACTGTTCGGGGCCATCTGTGTAATGTCGGCGTCAGATGTCTGCACCTTGCGGACGCCTGCACGTCGCTGCTTGACGGCGCGCGCTGCGATGGCTACTGCGCGGGCATGACGCGACGCGACACCACGGCTGAGATCGCCGCCGATTTGGGCCTCCCGCCGGCTGGCGTGGCCGCCGTGATGGCGCTGCTCGACGAGGGCGCCACCGTGCCCTTCATCGCGCGCTACCGAAAGGAGCGGACGGGGTCGCTCGACGAGGTCCAGATCCGCGACATCGCCGAGCGCAAGCAGACGCTGGCCGACCTCGCGGCGCGGCTGAAGACCATCGAGGCGGCCATCGCGGAGCAAGGGGCGCTGGACCCGCGGCTCTGGGAGCGTCTGCGAGCCTGCCGCACGAAGGCGGCGCTGGAGGACCTCTACGCGCCGTTCAAGAAGAGCCGGAAGACGCGGGCGGATAAGGCTCGTGAGGCGGGGTACGGGCCGCTGGCCGAGCTGATCTTGCGCCAGGTGGACCGGCTGGAGCGCCGGCCCGACCCCGAGGCCTTGGCCGGCGCGCAGGACATCGTGGCGGAGGAGCTGGCCAACCGCCCCGAGCTGCGCGGCTTGCTCCGCGAGGCGCTCGAGCGGCACGGCGAGCTGAGCGCGAAGAGGAAGCGGACCGCGCCCGCCGGGCCCTCGGCGTTTGAGGGGTTCTACGCCTTCGCCGAGCCGGTCGGGCGCGTCCCGCCGCACCGCTATCTGGCGATCTGCCGAGGCGAAAGTGAGGGGTTTCTGAGTGTGTCGGTCGGCATCGATCTCGGGCGGGCGATCGACAACGTGCTGCGCCGGGTGCGCTACGAGCCGCGCTCGCCGCTGGGGCCCGCGCTGCGCGACGCGGTCGAGGACAGCCTCAAGCGGCTGCTGATCCCGGCGGCGGAGACGGCTGTGCGCGGCGCGCTCAAGGAGCGGTCGGACCGGGCGTCCATCGCCGTGTTCGGCCAAAACCTCGAGGCGCTGCTGATGGCAGCACCGCTGGGCGCGCACAAGGTGCTGGGCGTGGACCCCGGGATTCGGACGGGCTGTAAGTGCGCGGTGGTCGCGGCCACCGGCGAGGTGCTGGCCGAGGCCACGCTCTTTCTCGTGGGGCGCGAGGACCCGCGCTCTCTCGACACCCTGCGCGCGCTGCTGACTACCCACGCGCCCCACGCGGTCGCGGTCGGCAACGGGACCGGCGGGCGCGAGGCGGAGGCGGCGATTCGCGCGGCGGTCAAGGCCCACGCGCCCGAGACGCTCGTCGTCAGCGTCAACGAGGCCGGCGCCAGCGTCTACAGCGCCTCGGACGTCGCCCGCGCCGAGCTGCCCGCGATGGACGTGACCGTGCGCGGGGCCGTGTCCATCGCGCGCCGGCTCCAGGACCCGCTGGCCGAGCTGGTGAAGATCGACCCCAAGGCCATCGGCGTCGGGCAGTACCAGCACGACGTGGACCAAGGGGCCCTGCGACAGCGGCTGTCGGACGTCGTCGAGAGCTGCGTGAACCGCGTGGGCGTGGACCTGGGGACCGCGAGCGCGCCGCTGCTGGCCTATGTCGCCGGTATCGGGCCGAAGCTGTCCCAGGCGATCGTCGCCGAGCGGGCGCGGCGTGGACCTTTTCGCAGCCGGGCCGCGCTGCTGGACGTCCCGGGCCTCGGCGCCAAGACCTACGAGCAGTGCGCCGGGTTTTTGCGGGTGCGGGGGGCCGCGAACGCGCTCGACGGCTCGGCGGTTCACCCCGAGCGCTACGGGCTGGTCGCGCGGATGGCCAAGGACCTGGGCGTCCCGGTGGGCCGCCTGGTGGGCGACGCTGCGCTCGCGCAGAGCCTGCGTCTGGAGCGGTACGTAGCGGCCGATCTCGGGCTGCCGACCTTGCGCGACATCGTGGCCGAGCTGGCCAGGCCCGGCCGCGACCCGCGCGACGGGTTTGAGGCGCCGAAGTTTCGCCAGGACGTCAGCTCCGTCGACGACCTGGCCGAGGGCATGGTGCTCGAGGGCGCGGTGACCAACGTCACCGACTTCGGCGCCTTCGTGGACATCGGCGTGCACCAGGACGGGCTGGTGCATGTGTCGAAGCTGGCCGAAGGCTTCGTCCGCGACCCCCACAGCGTGGTGCGTGCGGGCGACCGCGTGACCGTCCGCGTGCTGGGCGTCGACGCGCAGCGAAAGCGCATCTCGCTCGAGCGTGTGCTCTCGGGCGGGTGACGCGGTGAGACGAAGCGCCGCCCGAGACCGGCGGCGTTCCAAAATACCCAGGTGACGACTGGTGTTTTTGGCGGCGCTCAGGGGAGCGGCGGGGTCGGGGGGGCCATGTCGGCGTCGGTGGGGGCTCCCATGACCTCGGAGCCGGGCGGGGGGTCGGCGCCTTGGGGCCAGGGCTCGGGGATGAGCCGCTCGGCGCGCTCGGGGGGGAGGCGGCGGTCGCCGATTTGGTAGACCGCGAGGGTCAGGGGGCCGGGGGGGCGCACGGTGGCGTAGGCGATGAGGAAGGCGGGCTCGGTGATGGTCAGGGTCTCGATGGGGGTCAGGGTGAAGGCCTCGTGCATGGCCTGGCACTGGGGGTTTAGCGACTCGCCGGGGGCCAGGGCGAGGTAGCAGTAGAGGCCCTCGTAGTAGAGGGCGGGGGGCTCGGGGCCGGCGAGGTGGAGGCGCTCGAGGGCGGTGGCGACGGGGACGGTGGACGCGCGGTCGACGCGGTTGGCGGTCAGGGCGGCGACGATGGCGCGGGGGGAGAGGTCGCGGAAGCGGCGGCGGTTGTCGGGGAGGACGACGCGGGTCTCGGGGCCGATGAGCGGGGGGTCGCGGCGGCCGAGGTCCAGCGCCCAGGTCAGCTCGCGTTGCCAGTCCAGGGGGACGGCGCGGACGGCGGGCCACCAGAGGGCGGCGCCGAGGGCGCAGATGGCGAGGGCGGCGGCGAGGAGGCGGCGGGG
>CAZNZH010000632.1:0-3805 GCA_964577445.1 uncultured Myxococcales bacterium | reverse complement strand
GGCCAGCGCCAGCGCGAGGACCGCGGCCGCCGCGAGGCCGGCCGGCAAGACCCACGATGTCCACGCCGGACCGCGCCCCTGCGCGTCGACGACGGCCGAGCGCCAGCGCGCCTGCTGCCGCTCCGAGGGCACCGCATCGCCAGCCGCGACGTGCACCTTCACTTTCAGCTCGGTGATCCCTGCATATTTGCCAGCGCACGACCCGCAGCTCGCCAGGTGCCGCTGCATCGCGATCGCCTCCAGCGGCTGGAGCTCCCCGTCGGCGAGCGCGGACAGGTGTGCGTGAATCCGGTCACATGGCGACATCGTTTCCTCCATATCCTCGCTGGCGAGCGTATTCCTCAAGCCACTCCCGTAGCTGCCGGCGCGCGTGGTGGATGCGGCTGCGCACCGTGCCCACCGGGCAGCCCATGACCAGCGCGATCTCCTCGTAGCGGAGCCCCTCGACGTCGCAGAGCAGGATCGCGCTGCGCTGCGCCTCGGGCAGCCGCGAGAGCGCCCGCAGCACCTGGTCTTCAAAGCCGTGACGGTAGCCGTCATCGGCCCGAACCATCGCCTCGCCAGCCTCAGCCGCGTCGTCGTCGATCAGGAGCTCCGGCTCGGCCAGCTCGACCTCGCGCCCGGCGCGGCGCATCCGCGAGAGCCACGCGTTGCGCAGAATCGTGAAGATCCACGCGCGGTGGTTCGTGTCGGGCCGCAGCCGCTCGAAGGCTGGGACGGCCCGGGTCAGCGACTCCTGCACGAGGTCGGCCGCCTGCTCATCGTCCCCGGTCAGCCGCAGCGCATAGCGGTACAGCCCATCGGCGTGGGTGACCACGCTGTCGACAAACGCGCTGTCCTCTGTGGGGCGTCGCCGCCAAAACCAAGCCAAGGGAGCTCCGGGATGTGGGGAAGGCTGCGCCGAGGATCCGCCATGCCCACCCGCAGATCAACGCGCGGGTCGCGCCGATCGTTCACCGCGGCCGCACCGCCATTTTGCAGGGGCGCGGGCGGTTGTGGTGAAGATCGCCGGGCCGGGCGCCGATGGGATCCAGCATGCACCGTTACGCCCCAAGCGCTGTCTGGAGTTCGCGGGTTGGCCCGCTGTGGGTCGCCGCGCTGGCCACAACCCTGGCCTGCGAGCCCTTCACCCTGCCCTCGCATCCGACCGACGCCGAAGCCAGGGCCGAGGGAGTCCGCCCCAACGGCGATTCCGACGCGACGGATGGCGTGGGGCCCAGCGACCCCGGCGGCGCCGACCGCGCGGCCGGCAGCGACGGCGCCATAAGCGCGACCGACACGGCGCTGCCCGGCCTCGACGCCAACGACGGGCCGGGCCCCGACGACCCCGGCGGCGCCGACCCCTTCGACGCCGGGATCGGCGAAGAGGCCGTCCTCGCCTACATAAACGAGTCGCGCGCCAGCGTGGGCCTCTCGCCCTTTGCGGCCAACAGCCGGCTCGCCCAGGGCGCCACCGCGCACGCCTCGTTCTTGGTCCGACACCGCGACGTGTACGACCAGAGCGGGACCAGCGCCCACATCGAGATCGACGGGCTGCCCGGCTTCACCGGCAAGACCTTCACCCAGCGCGTCGGCGCGGCGGGGTACGAGGGCCGCGCCTTGGCCGAGGTCGTCGCGTTCAAACCGTCGAGCGTGGGTGCGGCGCGCTCGTGGATGGAGTCCCTCTACCACCGGCTGCCGCTGCTGGACCCGGCCATCGATGAGGCCGGGTTCGGCGAGCTGGCCGACGGCCCGCGCTTCGCCAACGTCTTGGAGATGGGCCAGGGCCGTGCACCCGCGGAGGCGCCGAGGTTCGTCGTGTGGCCGCCGCGGGGCGACCGCGACGTCCCCACATCCTGGGACGGCGCCGAGATCCCCCAGCCGCCCACCCCGCCCGCGGGCTACCCCAGCGGCCCGGTGCTGACGCTGCACGCCCCCGGCGGCAGCCTCGTCATCAGCGGCGCCAGCGTCGCCCCCGAGTCGTCGGGCGCGCCGGTCGCCGCCGCGAGCCTGACCAACGCCAACGACCCGAACCTCAAGCCCGGCGTGCTCTCGCTGATCCCCCATCGCCCGCTTGAGCCGAGCACGACCTACCGGGTGCGCGTCGAAGGCACCGTCGACAGCGCCCCCTTCGCCGAGACCTGGACCTTCACCACCAAGAGCGCCGGCTGCGACGCCACCGGCCAGGACTGCGGCCCCGGCCAGGGCTGCTACCTCCTCTCGGGCGCCACGACCTGCCTCTGGTCCGGCACGCGCCCCGTCGACAGCGCCTGCGAATACGTCAACGACTGCGGCCCCGGTCTGACCTGCTTCGGCTCGCGCTGCCGTCCCCTCTGCGACAACGTCTCGGGCGGCTGCGAGGCCTCGTGCGAGCACGGCGTCGGCCTCCTGGCCGCCCAGAGCCCCGCCGCGGTCTGCCTGCCGCCCTCCTGCATCACCAGCCCCTCCGCCTGCCGGGAAGACGAAGGCTGCTACTGGGTCGGCGCCTTCGTCTGCGACTGGGCCGGCGCCCTCGACGACGGCGCGTCCTGCAAGTACTCGAACGACTGCCGCCCCGGGTACGGCTGCTTGGGCTTGTCGGGTGATTTTCGTTGCCGGGCGCTCTGCGATGGGCCGGGACAGCCCGCCTGCAAGACCCGCTGTGCGGGCGGATCTCAGGCCCTCGACGCCGACGGCGGGGTGCGATTCTGCCAGTAGGGGTCAGGGCTTTTGTGGGCTCGCTGGCGTCGCGGCCGGCGCCGGCATCGGCCGCCAGTCGCCCGCCGGGATGAACGCGGCCCAGAAGTAGGGGTGCGCCGTGGTGGGATCCGCCTGCATCTTCCGTTGCTCCTTGCGCAGCGCGGCCGCCCGGCCCGTGCCGAGCAGCAGCTCACGGTAAAAGCCCACCATCAGGTCGCGGGTGGCCTCATCGTCCACCTGCCACAAGCTGAGCACCTGCGACTCGCTGCCGGCCACGACCAGCGCGCGACGCAGGCCGTACACGCCGTCGCCGCTGGTGACCTCGCCGACCCCGGTCTCGCAGGCGGACAGGACGACCAGCCGCGTCCCCCAGAGGTCCAACCCGCTCGCCTCCAGCGCCGTGAGCACGCCGTCTTCCGGCCCGCTCTGGAGCCCGTTGGCGCCGCTGAGCACGAGGCCCGAGCGCAGCAGCGGGTTGTCGGCCCCCTGGGCGGCCCCGTCCTCACCCGCCAGGAAGAACCCGTGCGTCGCGACGTGCAGCAGCGGCGGGGCCTCGACGGCCTTCAGCGCGGACTCCGTCGCGTCGTCGCCCATGAGCACTGTCGCGCCCGTGAGCACCGCCGCGAGGGCGGTGGCCTCCTCCGCCGTCCCCGGGATGGGCCCCCAGCGGTGCGCGCCGAGGCTGCGCGACAGGCGGCCGCGAGTCGGCGGCAGCGGCGCGCTCGCGGGCGTCTTGTCGCCAGTCGGCGCCTGGGTTTTTGGGCTTGAACCGTCGAAGTCCGGCGCCGCAAAGATCAACGGGCCGCCCTTCGGGTCCACCGTCACGGTCATCCGCAGCAGGTCGCGCCCCGACGTGAGGTAGCTGATGGCGTAGTCCTCGATGAGGTGATGGCCCCGCTCGTCGACCAGCGCGGCGAAGGGCACCAGGTTCAGCGCCCCGTCGGGCGCGATGAGCACGCGGCGCGTCGTGCCCAGCGCCGCGCGGATGGGCGCCATGGTCAGCCGGTCCAGGTCCCTGCCCAGGCGCTTCACGTCCGCGCGCTCGGGGTCCGACAGCGCCTCGCGAAAGCGCGCGACGGCCTCCTCGATGGGCTCGGCGGCGCCCAGCTCCACCCGGACCGGCGCGCCGACCCGCGGCAGGACCAAC
>CAZNZH010000631.1:0-3808 GCA_964577445.1 uncultured Myxococcales bacterium | reverse complement strand
GCCGCCCAAGAGGTCCTGGTCGTCGCGACGCCCGAACCGACCGCGATGGCCGACGCCTACGCGATGATCAAGGTCCTGTCGCGCCACTGCGGCGTGACCCGGGTGGGGTTGGTCCTCAACCAGGTCGTCGGCAGAGACGAGGCCCGCGACGTGTTCGAGCGCCTCGACCTGCTGTGCGCTCGCTTCTTGCCGGTCTCCCTCGACTTCCTCGGGACCATCCCGCGCGATGCCCACATGCACGAGGCGGTCATGGCGCAGTCTCCAGTGGTGACGGCCTACCCCGCGTGTCCGGCCAGCCAAGCGCTGGCGAAGCTCGCCGATGATATACTCAGCCGCCCGGCACCCGCGGGACCCGATGGGCGCCTACAGCTCTTTTGGACGCGCCTGTTGGCCGATGGCGCCGCGGCCAGGCGCGTCGAAGCACGAGGTTCCGTATAGTGTCCGACACCATGCCGCCGACCAAACCACGCGCTGTGCGCCGCAAACTGAACGCCGCGTACGCCGCCGCCGGGAGCGGCGAGGTGACCGGGGACGAGGAGCGCCCCTCGGCCGAGGAGATCATCGCCGAGCACGCCGCGCTGGTCCGGCGGCTGGCGCGCCGCTTCGCCCACAGCTCGGGCGGCGTGGTCGACGTGGACGACCTGATCTCGGTCGGGATCATGGGCCTGCTCCAGGCTCGCGAGAACTACGACCCCGTGGGCGGGCGCCCGTTTCGGACCTACGCGGAGTTCAGGATTCGCGGGGCCATCCTCGACGAGCTCCGGCGCATGGACCCGATGTCGCAGCCTCAGCGCCGGAAGGTGCGAGCCTTTGAGCGCGCGGTGGCTGAGCTGTCCAACGAGCTCGGCCGCGAGCCGTCGGAGCAAGAGGTCGCGGACACGCTGAAGGTCTCCGTCGAGCAGCTCCACACGATCCGGCGCGAGCTGCAGCAGGTGCGCTTCGTGTCGACAGAGAACGAGGAGATGCCGGACCTCCGCGCCGAGTTGGCCGCGACGCGGATCGACCGTTCGACCATGCGCCTCATCCTGATCGACGCGATCCGGCAGCTCCCCGAACGCCACCAGCAGGTGCTCTCGCTCTATTACTTCCAGGACATGAAGCTCAAGGAGATCGGCGAGATCCTCTCCGTGACCGAGGCGCGCGTCTGTCAGATACACAAGGCGGCGGTCATCGATCTCAAGGCCGTGCTTGAGGCCGCCGACCGCGTGTGAGCGCGACGTCTCGCGGATGGCTGGCCGTCGCCGGGTTCGCGCTCGCGGTGACGGCGGCCCTCGGGCCCACGCCGGCGCACGCGGGGTCGGTCGGGACGGCCGGCTCGGGGCGGCTCGACAACGGGTTCAAGCTGCCGCTTGAGGGCACCTGGCACAAGTTCACGGGCCCCGTCCGGGCGCGCGGCACCAACTACGCGACCCTCGAGGTGGCCGCGCTGCTCGCCCGCGGGGCCAGCACCGTCGCGCGCGCCATCCCCGGCGCGCCGCTGGTGCTCGCCGACGCCAGCGTCGAAGGCGGCGGCGAGGTCGCCAGGCACGCGTCCCACGAATCAGGGCGGGACGTCGACCTCCTCTTCTACGTGCGCGATGGGGGCGGCGAGTCGGTCCCCAGCCCCGGCTTTCTCCGATTCGATGGCGCGGGGCGCTGCGTGAGCGAAGGCTGCCGGTTGCGCCTCGACGTCCCCCGCACGTGGTGGCTGGTGCGCACGCTGCTGGCGAGCCAGCGCCCGGCGGTCCAGTACCTCTTCGTCGCGGAGCCGCTGCGCGCGCTGCTCCTCGACTACGCGCGAACCCACGGAGAACACAGCGCCATCGTGCGGCGGGCGGAGCGCGTGCTCCACCAGCCCACGGACAGCTCGCCACACGACGACCACCTCCACCTGCGGGTCTACTGCGGCGCGACGGACCGCGCCGGGGGCTGCGTCGATACGGGTCCGCGCTGGCCCTGGGTGGGTTCTGAGGGCCGCGCCGCGCCGATCGCGCCGGCGCGTGGGCGGAGTCGCGCGCAGAGCCGAGGCCCCGCCGCGCGCTGAGCGGCCGGCTGGGGGCGTCTCGCGAGGCGCAGCCGGGCGCGAGAGGTCGGCCTGCTACCGTCCCGCGCCTAGTCTCGGTGTCGGCGCGACGCGAGGTCGTCCAGCTCGCGCTGAAACGCCTTCTCGACCTCCGCCTGGCGCCGGCGCCGGTGCTCCGCGTAGAGCTTCTCGCGCAGGTTCACGTTGCCGAGCTGCGCGTCGTGTCGCTCGGCGGCCTCGTCGCGCACCACCTGCTGTTGGTCTCGGCTCTGGGTGGCGAGACCGCGGTGCTCGCCGTAGATCTCCCGCCCCACCTCCAAGATGTGCAGGGTCGAGCCGTCCAGGTTCTGATTGGCTCGGCGCAAGCCCGCCTCCGCAGCGATCTGCTCGGCGTCGAGGCTCTCGATGGCGTCTTCGGCGCCGCGGAGCTGCTGCTCGGCCCGCGCGCGCTTGACGCGGGCCGAGCGCTCGCGCGCGATCGCGAGCCGTTTCAGCTTGGCTGGGGTGTCATTTCTCATCGCAAAGGCTCCCAAAGACGCCGCGCGGACCGGGACTTGGAACGGTACAGGAGGCTGTGGATAACATTCAACCTCGGGGCGACTGGTTCGCAGGTGCTCGGCGCCGCGTGCCGAGCACCCGGCAAGCCTTGCCCAGCGCGCACGCCATAGATGCGTGTAAAATCAATAAGTTATAGCCGCATCTGCGCTGGCACGCGCCTTGCTAATTGTCTCCACGCGCCCCTGCTGGCGCGCTGGAGGAATCGCGGTGCGGACCAAAGTCCTGTGGATAACGATCGCGCTGGTCTTGACGACGACCCTCGCCCAGACCGGCTGCCGGGTGTCCCACATCAAGTCGTATGTGCCCAAGCAGCGCGACTACCAGAGCACGGTCACCTTCGAAGACCTCGATCGCGAGACGACGCCGGGGTCGCTCTTCAGCGCCACGCACCCCGTCAGCTTCTTGGCGACCGACCACCGGGCGGTGCGCATCGGCGACATCGTCACCGTGCGCATCAGCGAGCGCGCGGACGCCCAGCGGGGAGCGTCGACGGACCTCTCGAGGGCGTCCGACACCAGCATGAAGATCTCGGCCTTCCTCGGCCTCATGAGCACGCTGGGCGCGGTGCTGGACAACGGCAATGAGCTGCTGAACATGGGCTCGGGCTCGACGTTTCGGGGCGAAGGGACCACGAGCCGGACGGAGAAGCTCGAGGCCACGGTGCCCGCGCTCGTTCGAAAGGTGATGCCGAACGGGAACCTCTTCGTCGAGGGGCACCGCGTGGTGCTGGTGAACTCGGAAGAGCATCACTTCTACATCAGCGGCCTCATCCGCCCGGTCGATATCCAGCAGGACAACAGCGTCGCGTCCCACCTCATCGCGGACGCCGAGATCGAGTTCACCGGGCGCGGCGTCATCAGCGAGAAGCTCGATCCTCCGTGGCTCCAGCGCGGGCTCGACTTCATCAGGCCCTTCTAGGTGCGGGTCGACGCCACGGGGCAGCGCCTGAGCCAGCTCTTGCTGCGCGCCGCCGAGCTGCGTCGCAAGCAGGTTCAGCATCAGACCCACGTCGTGAAGGCCGAGGTCACCCTGCTGGCGGCGAGGCAGGCCGCCGAGGCGAAGGCGCTGTCGGTGGCGCGCGAGGCGCTGACGGGCGCTGGGCAAGCCGTGCCGGCTCGGATGCTGAGCTTGCTCGACGACGCGCGCCTGGCCGACAGCGCGAACATACATCGCCTCGAGCAGGCGCTGGAGTCAGGCCAGGTGCGCCTGGACGCGAAGCACGATGAGCTGAGACAGGCTGGGCGCAAA
>CAZNZH010000630.1:0-3810 GCA_964577445.1 uncultured Myxococcales bacterium | reverse complement strand
TCACCACGCTCTTCGCCATCTTCTTTCCGGCCGTCGCCGGCTTCGAGGCCGGCGTCTCCCAGTCCGGCGACCTCGCCGACCCGCGCCGCTCCATCCCCCGCGGCACCCTGAGCGCCATCGGCGTCGGCCTCGTCGTCTACGTCAGCCTCGCCTTCCTCTTCGCCTACCGCATCCCATCAGACCAGCTCGCCAGCGACCCCGCCGTGCTCCTGGACGTCTCCCTGTGGCCGCCCCTGGTCACCGCTGGCGTCTTCGGCGCCACCATCTCGTCCGCCCTGGGCTGCATCCTCGGCGCCCCGCGCATCCTGCAAGCCTGCTCGCTCGACGGCATCACCCCGCGCTTCTTCGGCCGCGGCGCCGGCGCCGCGGGCGAGCCCCGCCGCGCCGTCCTCGTCACCTTCGCCATCGCCTGGGCCGGCATCCTCATCGGCGAGCTCGACGCCATCGCCCGCGTGGTCACGATGTTCTTCATCATGACGTACGGCTTCCTCAACCTGAGCTGCGCGCTCGAGAGCTGGGCCAGCCCCGACTTCCGCCCCGACTTCCGCATCCCAAAGTGGGTCAGCCTCCTCGGCGCCGCCACCTGCTTCATCGCGATGATTCAGCTCGACGTCATCGCGATGCTCATCGCCACCGTCGCCATGGTCGGCGGCTTCGTCTGGCTCAAGCGGCGCCAGCTCACCCTCGACGAAGGCGACACCTGGGACGGCATCTGGGCCTCCATCGCCCGCGCCAGCCTCACCAAGCTCGGCGAGCGCACCCGCCACGCGCGAAACTGGCGCCCCTCGCTGCTCACCTTCGCCGCCGGCGACGCGTCCCCCGCGCCCTCGAGCCGGCTCGGCGCCCTCATCGCAGAAGCCCGCGGAATCCATGCCGATTTCGTCATCATCCCCCACGAGCACCCGGCCACCCACGGCGCCCGCGCCGCCCACCGCATCGAGACGCGGGA
The DNA here is from genome assembly GCA_964577445.1 of uncultured Myxococcales bacterium. GTDB lineage: Bacteria > Myxococcota_A > UBA9042 > PHBI01 > JACKFB01 > JACKFB01. Next base: position 2,861 of record CAZNZH010000630.1, on the reverse strand, counting down.
CCCCTACGAGACCATGAGCGCCATCTGCCACTTCCACGGCGACGACGCCCTCGCGCCCAACACGGCGCTGCTCGACGCGAGCTGGCTCAGCCACGATCCCGCCGCCACCGAGCGCATGCTCTCGGAGCTGTCGGCCATGGGCGTCAACGCCGGCATCACGTCGGTCCGCGCCGAGGCCCGCCTGGAGCACCCCAAGTCCATCGCCCTGTGGACCCGCGAGTCCACGGCCGACCTCGCGTTCGGCGTCGCGCTGATCCGCGAGCTCACCGCCCAGCCCTCATGGCGCCACGCCGTCGTCCACATCACCGTGCTGACCGACGACGGCGCCCAGTTGCGCTCTTTGGAGCAGCGCCTCCGCGGCTGGCTCGCCAGGCTCCGCACCGAAGCGGAGCTACAGGTCCTTCACAGCCCGCGCGCCGAGGGCTTCGACCGGCCCGTGGCCGACACCGCCGCCCACGCCGACCTCCACCTGATCGGGCTCACCGAGGCCGGCGACGGCGAGGCGCGGCTCGACGCCGCCCACATCGCCGACATCGCCGCGCGCGTCGACAACGCCCTCTTCATCGAGGCCGCGTGCGACTTCATCGCCCCGGTCCAGCGGCGCGCTCGCGGGCGCACCCGCCCCGAGACCATCACCGATGGCCCCATGCCGGCCTTCCCGCGCACGCTGCCCGTCACGCTGCCAGAGGACGTCACGCTGCGGGCGGCCATCCGCGACCTGGAGCGCGGCCTCACGGGCCTGCTGGCCCGGTTCCACGTCGAAAACATCGGCGCGGTCCGCGACCTGGCGCGGCCGCCCACCGCCGAGGTCGAGGCCCTGGGTGAGCGCACCTTCGACCGCCTCGACCAGGCGCTGGCCACCGAGCGCCCCGACCGACGCCGCAAGGCCGTCGCGCGCCTGCGCAGCGACATCCGCAACCGGACCGAGCGCCTGCTTCACCGCCTCGAGAGCGAGCTGGTCGCCGACCAACGGGCCACCCTCGAGGCCGGCCTCGCGCGCCTGGAGCTCGACTTCGCCGCCCTGGTCGGCGCCACCGAGGCCCGCGTCCCCCTGCTGCTTGACGGCGCACGCGTAGCACCTGGGCTGAGCGCGCTCCGCGCTCGCGCCACCTCGGTCCGGCGCCGCCTGGTGGGCGCGCTCACGGGACGCCCCGCCACGGTCCAGGTGCGCCTGGCCCGCCGCGTGACCGTGCTCGTCGAGCCCAGCGTGCGCGGCGCCGTCGCCGAGGTCGTCGAGCTCATCGGCGGGCGGCGCGCCGGCACGTTGACCGGCATCGAGCGGCTGCTGGGCCGCGCGGCGTGGGCCATCGAGCTGGCCTCTGGCGCAGGCGACGCCGACCCGGCCGCACGGGACGAGGCGCTGGCCGAGCTCAGGGCCCGCTTCGCCGACGAGCTCGCGGCGGTGTGCCAGCACGAAGACGAGGGCCTCGCCGCCTGCCGTGACGCGCTCATCGCGGGCGCCACCGAGGCGATGCAGCGCATCATCAGCGCCGTCGACCAGGTGGCGGGCGCCAGGGCGCCGGGCGGCGCGCGGAAGGCCCGGCGCGAGTCGTCAGCCCAGACGCTGCGCGCCCATGAGGCGCTGGTCCGAGACGCCGAGCGGCAGTCGCGCCTCATCGAGCATATCCGGCTGGACCAGAACCTGCGGGCCTTCCACCACCGTCTTCAGGCGGCCATGGCGCGCGCGCGCCAGAGCATCCGCCAGAACGTGCGGACGCGGGTGTTGGGCGAGCTGGAGGCGCTGAAGGCGCAGCTCCTCGCGGCCCTGAGCGGGTCCGCCGAGGCCCGGCCGAAGGCGCCCACCGCGTCGCCTGCGGCCCTGGACGAAGACGGCGTCATCGCCACCCTGCGCGACGAGGCTGCCCGCGCCTTGACGGACCTGCCCGACGTCGCCAACTCGCTGCCGCGCGACGGCAGCGACGGGGTCGCGGTCGGCGAGACGACCGAGATCGAGCTGCGCCGCCTCGTCGAGCTGGTGTTGGAGACGGAGCTGACCAGCCCGCTCGAGGGCGGGCTGCAAGCGCTCAAGGCCATCGTGGCGCGGGCGGCGCGCGTCTCCCATGACGTGGCGAGCCTCACGGCGCACGCCGGCGCCGAGGTGGAGGTCGCGGCCGGAGAAGAGCCCGACGACGACCTCCGCGAGCTCTATCTCGAGGCCGTCGAGCGCATCGACACAGAGCTCGAGGCCGTGACCGCGGCGCTCGAGGCGTCCAGCGCCGAGTTTCAGCGGCTGGAGGCCGCGGTCGTCGAGCGGACGCGGGTCGAGTCGCTCACCGGCTCGGCCGACGAGCTCGAGCGGTTCGTGCGCCAGAAATCCAACGAACGCGCGCTCTCTCGGGCCGCGCGCGTCTTCGAGCGGGTGAGCCTCGTGGCCCGCGAAGGCCTGGCGCGGCTCGTCTACCAGCGCAGCCGCGGCGTCCTCCTCGCCCGCCGCCTCTCTCACCCGGACGCGGAGGCGGGCGCGGTCGAGCGCGTCTTGGCGCTGGTCGGCTCCTGCGAGCCCATCCCCGAGGTCGAGCGCCAGCTCTCGGTCCACTACGCCCAGCTCTTCTCGGGCGCCCAGGCGGCGTACCGGGCGTATCGCGTCCACTGCGACGTCGAGCTGGCCGCCGCCGACAAGGCCATGAACCAGCGGCAACACGGCCGCGGCGGCGCCATCGTCGTGACCGGCGGCGCGCGCTCCGGCACGACCAGCCTCGCGCTCAGCATCCTCGAGCGCCACGTCGACCGCGAGCGCATCGTCCGCGTCAACCCGCCCGAATCCGGCTCGCCCGACCCCGACGAGTTCGAGGCGGCCATCGCCAGGGCGACCGGCCAGCGCGGCAGCGCCGACGCGATCTTGGCGTCGCTGCCGCCCGACA
>CAZNZH010000629.1:0-3817 GCA_964577445.1 uncultured Myxococcales bacterium | reverse complement strand
GTCTGCTATTTCGGGGCCTGCGTCGGCATGTTGGTCGTGGACCAGCGCTGGATGCAGGAGCAGGTCGTCGATCGCATGCTGCGCGACTCTGCGGGGTCGCCAGAGCTGCGCCAGCGCATGGTGCTGCACCTTGTGCGTGTCCTTGAGCGCGAGGACACCGACCTCGCGTTTCGGGCGCGCGCGCTGTTGCCCCTGGAGCGCCTCGGCGCCGTCGCGCCACTGCGCTCAGCGCTCAAGTCCACCGAGGACGCCTTGGCCGACGCCGCCGCCATGGCGTTGGCGCGTCTGGGCGAGGCCGATGGCCTGCCACGCACACGAGCGCTCACCGAGTTCGAGGATCCCGCCATCGCCTCCGAAGCCCTCCGCGCCTTAGGCGCGAGCGGATCTGCGGACGCGCTGGTGCCGCTGCTGCGCACTCTGGAGCCGGCCCTGGATGCCACTTTGCTTCGTTCGGCGCTGGACGGGCTGGCCGCGTTGGGGGATCCTCGCGCCATCGTCCCCTTGATAGATTTCCTGGCCGTGGCTCCAGACTACCTGCGCTGGCGCACCGCGCGGACGCTTCGAACCCTGAGCCACGCATCGCTCGGCCTCGAGGAGTCCACTTGGCGCGCGTGGGCCGCGGCCCATGCGCCCCCGGCTGCCCCGGAACACTCGCTGCGCCCGTTCTCCGCTGAGCAAGATCTTGGTTTCCCGACTCCGTGAATCGTCGTCACCGCCTCCTATGCCGGCGCGCGACGGTGACTCGCCCCTGGCGGCGCGCCAGCCACGGCCGGCCGCCCGACAGCCCCGTGGTTTGAACCCGTCAACACGCGCCGCGCGCGCCGAGCACGCCCGTCCATGGCCAAGAAGGTGACACGGTCCTCGCAGAGCCCGCCCCGCCTGGCGCCGCACACGGATCGCCATGAGCTCGCTCGGCGCGCCCAAAGACACGACGATGCGACGACCGCGCCCGGTGCGGCGGCAGAGGTGAAGATGAATCTCGACGCGTTTCAGTACGTGAGCAGCTTCCGCATCATCTCGGAGGTGGCCCAGGGCGGGATGGGCAAGGTCTACCTCGCCGAGCAGCTCGGGGTGTCGGGCTTCACCAAGACCGTCGGCATCAAGACCATTCGGCGCGAGCTCATCGACAGCGGCCTCTTTCGCGACCTCTTCATCGCCGAGGCGAAGCTGGTCGCCGACCTCATCCACGAGAACATCCAGCAGGTCTACCACCTCATCGACATGGCGGGCTCGTTCGCCATCGTGATGGAGTGGGTGCACGGGCTGACCTTTGAAGACATCAACCAGCGCCTGGACGAGCGAAACACCTACCTCCCGCCCGAGCTGGCGGTCTTCATGACCAGCCGGGCGGCCCGCGCGCTGGCCTACGCGCACGACAAGCGGGACCGCGACGGCCGCCGCCTCAACGTGGTCCACCGCGACGTCAGCCCGGTGAACATCTTCGCGAGCTGGCAGGGCGTGGTGAAGCTGGCGGACTTCGGCATCGCCAAGACCCTGAGCGTGTCAGGCCCCGACGAGCGCCAGCAGATCATGGGCAAGGTGCCCTACATGTCGCCCGAGCAGGCCCGGGGCGAGGTCACCGACCACCGAACGGACATCTTCGCCCTCGGCCTCGTGCTCTTCGAGATGCTCACGGGCGAGCAGCTCTACCCGGTCGAGAACGTCGAGCAGGTCGTCGAGCTGCACCGCTCCAAGACGATCCCCTCGCCGCGGGAGTGGAACCCCGCCATCCCCGCGGCCATCGAGCCGCTGATGCGCCGGCTGCTCGAGCGCGACGTGAACAAGCGCTTTCAGCACGCCAGCGACGTCGTGCGCGAGCTGGAGCTCTTCATGTACGGCGGCGGCTACGGCCCGACCAACGAGAAGCTGGCCGAGTATCTCGACCACCTCTTCCCCGAGGTCGACAAGCACCGCCTGCTGCCCGAAGAGATGATTCGCCCGCAGTAGCCACGGCGCTCCACGCACCTGCTAGCGGAAGAGCTGCGAGATCGAGTCGCCGTCGTGGATCCGGCGGATGGCCTTGGCGAAGAGCTCGGAGACCGACAGCACGCGGAACTTCTCCGATTGCTTGCCCTGAAGCGGGATCGTGTCGCAGAACACGAACTGCTCGATGGCCGACTTGTCCAGCCGCGCCACGGCGTCGCCCGCCAGCACCGGGTGCGTGAACGCCGCGGTGATGGTGAGCGCGCCCTTCTCCTTGAGGAAGTTCGCCGCCTCGATGAGCGTCCGGCCGGTCGAGACCTCATCGTCCACGATGATGCAGTGCTTGCCGCTGACGTCGCCGATGACGTGCGCGGGCTTGGGCTTCTCGTCGTCGCCGTCGCGGCGCTTGTCGATGATCGCCATCGGGAGATGCAGCCGGTTGGCGTAGCGCCCGACCTCTTTGGCCTCGCCCGCGTCGCCCGCGACCAGCACGCGGTTGGTGAGGTCGTTTTGTTGCAGGTGGTCGGCGATGATCGGGACGGCCTGGAGGTGATCGACCGGGATCCGAAAAAACCCGGCGATCTGCGGCGAGTGCAGGTCCATGGTCACGACGCGGTTGGCGCCCGAGGTCTCGAGCAGATCGGCCATCAGCCGCGCCGTGATCGAGATCCGGGGCTTGTCCTTCTTGTCCGAGCGCACGTACGGGAAGTAGGGGATCACCGCGGTGATGCGACCCGCCGACGCGTGCTTCAGCGCGTCGACCATGATGAGCAGCTCGATGATCCCCTCGTGCACGGGTGGCGCTGAGGTCTGGATCACGAAGACGTCGCAGCCGCGAACGTTCTCGTTGATCTTCACCATCAGGTTCTCGTTGGAGAACTTCACGAGCTCGCTGTCGCCCAGATGCACGTCCAGCGTGTGACAGATGCGCTCCGCGAGCTTCTTGTGGGAGCGTCCGGCGAAGATCTTGAGGGGTCCGTGCACGTGCTCACCGCCGGCTACAGGGGCGGCCTGGATAGAATCTCAGGGCCGCCGTGTCAACGGCCAGAGTGACCGGGCGGCCCCCTCGCCCGCGACCGGATCGCCGGGGAGCTTCGCGTGGCCGCGGCTCGCGCAACCCTTGACGGAGCCGGGGCGAGGGCATAGACACCCGGGCCACCGCGAGGGAGCGGGCCGGGGCTTCGAGTTCAGATGCGCTTCGGTCCCACCTGTGAACGCGGACGACAGCGGGAGCGAGCCATGAGCGAACTGTACCGGGTCCCTGCCGACGGACAGGCCATCACCCAGCGGGCGGACAACAGCCTCGTCGTGCCGGACCGCCCGATCATCCCCTTTATCGAAGGTGACGGCATCGGGCCGGACATCTGGGCGGCGGCGCACCGGGTCTTGGACGCCGCGGTGGACAGCGCTTACGGCGGCCGGCGTGGCATCGCCTGGTACGAGGTCTACGCGGGCGAGAAGGCCTTCGAGAAGACCGGCGAGTGGCTGCCGCGCAAGACCCTCGATGAGCTGACCCGCTTCAAGGTGTCGATCAAGGGGCCGCTGACGACCCCGGTGGGCGGGGGGTTCCGAAGCCTCAACGTGGCGATCCGCCAGGAGCTCGACCTCTTCGCCTGCGTGCGGCCGGTGCGCTGGTTCGAAGGCGTCCCCAGCCCCGTGCGCGAGCCGGGTCGCGTCAACATCGTGATCTACCGCGAGAACACCGAGGACGTTTACTCGGGCGTCGAGTTTCAGGCGGGCTCGGCGGAGGCGGAGAAGGTGGCGGCGCTCCTGCGCAGCATGGGCAAGACCGTCCGCGAGGGGTCGGCCATCGGCATCAAGCCCGTGACCGAAGAGGGCTCCAAGCGCTTGGTTCGACAGGCGATTCGCCACGCCATCGAGCACAAGCTGACGG
>CAZNZH010000628.1:2718-3821 GCA_964577445.1 uncultured Myxococcales bacterium | reverse complement strand
ACCTCGGCGCTGACGGAGCACCGGCCCGTGGTAGGGGCGCTGCCGGATGGCGGGTACGTCGTGGTGTGGCGGGACCGGGTCGCGGCGGGGGCGTCGGGGCGGCGGATCTTGGCGCAGCGGCTGGACTCCGGGGGCGCGGCGGTCGGCGGGGTCATCGTGGTGAGCACGCCTTCGCCCGACGATCCGCACCATCCGGCGGTGGCGGTCGCGGCCGATGGCCGGTGGCTGGCGGTGTGGGTGACGAAGGGCAGCGGCGGCTACACGGTGCAGTCGCGGCTCTTTTCCATGGCTGGGGCGCCGCTCCGTTGGGTGGAGTACCTGGATGCCGGGGCGAAGCTGCACCAGTATCCGACAGCCGCAGCGGGTGCCGATGGGGGCTTCGTGACGGCGTGGGAGGAGTCCTCGGAGACGAATGGTGAGTCTTGGAACGTGTGGACGCGCGGCGTCGCGGCGTCGGGGGCTCCGGCCGGGGTCTTACGGATCGTGTCGTCGACGGTGGGTGGGCGGCAGCGGCAGCCGGCGGCCGGATTCGAGATCTCGGGCGGGCGTTACGTCATCGCGTGGGCGGACGACCGGCCGTGGACGCCGGGCGACAAGGGCTGGACGATTCACGCGCGCACGCTGGGGGCGAACTGGAGCTTCACCGGGGACGACACGCGCATCAACACGACGGACAAGGCGACGCCGAGCTGGCCGGCGGTGGCGGCGCGGGCGAGTCGGAAGCTGTGGGTGGCGTGGAGCGACGTCGAGCGGGCGAAGCCGAACAAGGGCGCGAAGCTGGTGCGGGCGCGGATGGCGACGCTGGCGGTGTGCGGGAACGGGACGATCGAGGCGGCCGAGGAGTGCGACGACGGCAACGTTGCTGATGGCGACGGGTGCTCGGCGGCCTGCTTGGTGGAGGTCGGGTGCGTGGGCCCGGGCGGCGAGCCGACGGCGGACTGCGACGACGGGGACGCGTGCACGGTAAACACATGCGTACCGGCGGTCGGGTGCGTGTACGAGGTCGTGTCGTGCGACGACGGGCTGGTGTGCACGGCCGATAGCTGCGACGCACAAACCGGTTGCCAGCACATCGCGCTGGGCTGCGACGACGGCGACGCCTG
>CAZNZH010000628.1:0-2618 GCA_964577445.1 uncultured Myxococcales bacterium | reverse complement strand
ATGCCTGCAACCCAGCCTCTGGCTGCGAGAGCACGCCGGTCTCCTGCGACGACGGAGACGCCTGCACTACCGACGACTGCAACGCCGCCTCCGGCTGCACGCACCAGCCGATCTCCTGCGACGACGGCATCGCGTGCACGGCCGATAGCTGCAACGCACAAACCGGTTGCCAGCACATCGCGCTGGGCTGCGACGACGGCGACGCCTGCACGAGCGATGGCTGCGACGCGCAGGCCGGCTGCACGCACGCGGCGGTTAGCTGTGACGACGACGACGCCTGCACCGCCGACGGGTGCGACACGGAGACGGGCTGCACGCACGAGGCCATCTCTTGCGACGACGCCAGCGCCTGCACCACCGATGCCTGCAACCCAGCCTCTGGCTGCGAGAGCACGCCGGTCTCCTGCGACGACGGCGACGCCTGCACTACCGACGACTGCAACGCCACGTCGGGATGCACGCACCAGGCGGTGTCGTGCGACGACGGGATCGCGTGCACGACGGATAGCTGCAACGCACAAACCGGCTGCCAGCACGTCGCGCTGGGTTGTGACGACGGCGACGCGTGCACCTCCGATGGCTGCGACGCACAGGCGGGCTGCACTCACGCGCCCATTAGCTGTGACGACGACGACGCCTGCACCGCCGACGGGTGCGACGCCGAGACGGGCTGCACCCACGAGCCGATCTCCTGCGACGACGCCAGCGCCTGCACCACCGATAGCTGTAACCCGGCCTCGGGCTGCGCGCATGCGGCGGTGAGCTGCGACGACACAAACGCCTGCACCACCGACGGCTGCAACGCCGCGACGGGCTGCACGCACCAGGCCGTCTCCTGCGACGACGGCAGCGCCTGCACCACCGATAGCTGTAACCCTGCCTCGGGCTGCGTGAACACCGGCGGTGCCTGCACCTTGTCCCTGAGCGTCACGGAGATCCTGGTCGGCGTCGGCTACACGTCCAGCGTCTCCGTCCAGCTCTCATCCCCCGCCGGCCCAGGCGGCGTCACCGTCTCACTGGGGACCTCTCCCGCGGGCATCGCCTCCGTCGCGTCGACCTCCGTCACCATCCCCGAGGGCGCCACCTCGTTCCCCGCGCCCGCCGTCGTGACCGGCCTCGCGGTTGGCCAGACCACCCTCACCGCGTCGGCACCCGACCACCAGCCCGACACCGCCCTGGTGACCGTCGTCCAGCGCGCGCTCCAACTCCCCGCGGCGCTCGTCGTCGGCCCCGGTCTCAACGCCACCGTCCCCGTGCTCCTCACCGCCCCGGCGCCGCCCGGCGGCCTCACGGTCACCTTCTCCACGGGAAACCCGGCGCTCGCCACCGTGACGCCCGAGATCCTCATCCCCGCAGGCGCCACCGCCGCCAACGCCACCCTCACGGGCGTCGCCGCCGGGACCACCACGGTCGACGTCTCCGCGCCCGGCTGGGACGGCGACAGCGCGCTGCTCCTGGTCCAGACCGTCGTCGTCTCCTTCGATCCCGCGGGTGACTTCCGCCTGCCCACCGGCGGCGCTGGCAACCGCGCGGTCCGCATCGATCACCCCGCCCCCGCCGGCGGGCTCGTCATCGACATCGCTAGCTCCACCCCGTCCGTCGCGACTGTCGCGCCCGCCACGGTGACCATCCCGGCAGGCCAGCTCGTCTCACCCACGCAGGTCACGGTCTCCGCCGTCGGTGTCGGCACCACGACCATCACCGGCAGCCGCCCCGGCCTCGTCGCCGCCAGCCTGGACGTCACCGCGGACGTCGGCTCACTGGTCGCCGAGAACTGCCCCACCGGCACCTCGGTCGGCGCGGGCCTGCAGCACTCGACCTGCTACATCCGCGCCCAGGTCGGCGGCGTCAGCTACGCGCCCGTCGGGGGACTCGCGCTCGCCGTCGCCTCCGCCACCGGCCGCGCCAGCGCCACCGGCACCATCGTCGCGGGCTACGACTACGCCTACATACCGGTCGTCGGAATAACCATCGGCGCCGACACCCTCACGTTCTCCGCCCCGCTCTTCGGCGCCGTCGATCTGCCCGTCGCCGTCGAGCCTGCCCGCCTGAGCTGGGTCGGCGTGGACACCGAGCGCAGCACCCTGGACCCGCTCGATGACGTCTACCTCTACTTCGGCACCGCAGGCGCTCCCACCGGCGAGGCGCTCGTCGCAAACACCCTCGTCAGTCTCTCCGTGGCCCCCGGCTCGACCTCCGGCATCGTCACGATCGTCGACGGCGGCGGCGCCCCCGTGAGCTCCGTGCTCGTTCCCGCCGGCGCCACGTACCTCGGGCCGCTCTACGCCTCCCAGCCTACCGTGGACGGCACCTACCGACTCCGCGCGTCCGCCCCCGGGTTCGCCGTCGAGGACTCCGAGCAGGTCTCCGTCGTGACCTCCAGCCTCTCCCTGAGCTTCGAAAACTGTGGCACGGGCATGTTCGCCGGCATCGGCGTCTATCACTCGCTCTGCTATGTGCGGCGGCTTCAGAACGGCCAAGCCTACGCCCCGCCCACCCCACTCACCCTGAACGTCACATCGACCTCGGGCAACGCCTTCGCCGCCGAGGCGACCATGCCCGCCGGATACGACTACGCCGACGTCGTGCGCTCCGGCGTCACGGGCGGCGCCGACACG
>CAZNZH010000627.1:0-3839 GCA_964577445.1 uncultured Myxococcales bacterium | reverse complement strand
CCACCAGCCCCGAAGACACCGACGGCGCCTCACCGAACCCGACGCGCAGGCCGCCGTCGACCTCGCGCGTGCTCGGCTGGGCTTGGCGAAGACCCTCGGCGACCGGAGGCACCGCCGCGAGCGCGGGCGACGGCTCGATCGCCTCCCGCGTCGCGGTGGTTTGAGCCAGGTCCAGGGGCCGCCGCTGGCCGTGCCGCCGCGACGCCGCGCCGGCATCCAGCGCCATGCTGAGCGCCAGCGCCAGCGTCTCCACCAAGGCCGCGCAGCGCCCCGCCCTCCCCTCCACGCGCCGCTCGCCCAGGGATTCGCCGCGCGCCCCGTAAAGCGCGATGACCCCCTCGAGGCGCCGCCCCACCCGCACTATCCCGACCTGCGCGGCCAGCGCGGCGGCCTCCCGCCGCGGGTCGTAGCCGAGGCGGGCCTCCACCGCGGCCTCGAAGGCCGCGACCGGCGGGCAATCGGCGGCCTCGTCGAAGGCCACCCTGAGCCGCACCCGCGCCGGCCCGTCCGCCCGAGCCCCACCCGCGAGCAGACCGAGCGTGGTGAGCACCGCCACGCCCCGTCGCACGGCGGCGGCTACGGCGCCCCGGGCCGCGGCGGCGTGAGGACGGTGAAGTCGGCCGCGCAGTTGTCGTCGCATGCGGAGGCCTCGCCTCGGGCGCAGGGGGTTATCGCCAGCGACGCCCGAGCCGTCGCCGGCGCCGAGGATACCGTCGTCGCCGTCCGGCTCGCACCCGTCGCCGATATTATCGCGGTCCGCGCCGCGCCGACGAGGCCCGCGCTCCTGGCAACTCAGCCCGCCAGCCCCACCCACGCTGCGCACATCATGCGCGAAGTGCGCCCGTCCTTGCGTGTGGTGTGGGCCGAGGTGTAAGACTGACCGGCCGGCCAGTCAAAACGCCGGCCGAGGCGCTGTGCCTGATACCTGTTCAGCCATCGACAGATCCCGCTCCCAGCTCCGCCGCCAGACCGGCCAGGTGAGCGCCATCGCGGACGCGGCGGGGCACCGCTTTGGGCGCGGTGGCTGCGCCGCGTCCGCGCTGGCCGCGATGGGGTTGGCCGAGCGCGCGCCCGATCTGTCGGCGAATCCCGCGCCACCCGCGACTCTCGCGCCGCCCGCGCACCAAACCCGCACGACCAGGAGGTAGCCGTGCATTTCGACAAGCGACCGTTCAACGAGCGCGCCGATGCCATCAACCGCCGCGTGGAGCGCGTGGTCAACTCGGGCGTGCGCGCCTGGGACGGCCTCAAGGCGCGGGTCGGCCTGCGCGGTCGCATGGCCGCCTATGACGACGACGCCTACGAGTTCATCGGCGGCGCCAGCGACACGCTGCGCAAGAAGCACTACGACAAGAGCATGCGCTTGCTGTGGAAGGCCGAGCTGGAGGCCGAGTGGTCGAGCTTTCGCGACGCCAGCGACGGCGAGCGGGCGCTGATGGAGCTCGCCGACAAGGAGCTCAACGACGCCGAGCGGTCGGCGCGCGCGCGCATCTCCAGCGCCGAGTTCCGGGCGCTGCTCGACCGCGAGTACACCCTCGAGGAGAAGCGCGCGCTGGTCTCGATCCTGTCCGCCATCGGCCACGGCGAGGCCTACGCGTGGCTGGTCTCCGCGTCGATGCTGAGCGAGGTCAAGAGCACCGGCGCGCGGGCGGCGGTCACGATGCAGGTCCTCGAGGAGGCCAAGCACTTCGTCGTGCTACGCGAGCTCATCCAGGCCTTCGGCGTCGACGTGCCGCGGCTGTCGGTGTGGGAGTACCTGCTGCTGGAGGGGTGTCTCAAGGCCAAGGGGCTCGACCGCTTCTTCGGGATGAACGTCCTGGTCGAGACCATCGCGCTCAGCATCTTCGGCCTGCTCGCCGACAAGCCGGGGCTCGAAGTGCTGCACCTCTTCCACCTCGATGAGGCGCGCCACACCGCCCTGCCCGCGAACTACTTCAAGGAGTTCCCGCTGTCGTCGTGGCAGCGCAAGAACCCGCGCGCCCGCGTGGCGCGCCTGATGATGGCGCTCCCGGCGCTGCCGCTGGTGCTCCTGCTCGAGCGCGACCTGTCGGTGATCGGCGTCGACGCCTTCGACTTCGCCGGCTCGGTGCTGCGCAAGGCCGTCGTGCTCGCGGAGCGCGGCGGGTTCCTGCTGCCGCTGCCCAGCGACCGCCTCCTCCCGGTCTTCAACGCCTTCTTCAACGCGTATTGCAAGATGACGCGCGAGGGGCACGTCGCGCGCGACTTCATGAGCGCGGACACCACGCGAGGCGCGGCGGCGGCCGACGTCGAGCGCGAGATCTTCGCCCGTGAGGTGCCGCAGGTCGCGTGAGACCTGGGGGGCCCAGGCATCGATGCCTCGACCATCAGAAGCCCGCCGCCGAAGCTCCCGAGCGCGACCGCGCGTCAAGCGCGGATCATCGCGCCGTCGCCGGTGTCTGCGCTCGCTGAGGTCGCCCTGGGAGCCCCCAGAAGAAGCTCAATCGCGCCATGGCTCCCCAGGACCACCGGTCATTCGGCGCTTCGATCGGCGGCGTGTCGTACCGCGTGAGGTATCCGGCGACGCTGGCAGCGAGGAAACCGGTCGGCCACCACTTGATCGCCAGCGCGCCGCCCTGAGAGCCCCCTGGCTGCACGTCGCCCGCGCCTCGCCCCAGCCACATCCCGTCGTAGCGCGCCGCGAGCTCCAGGGCGCCACCGCGCCATGGTCCCAGCTCGCCTCCGGGTGCTCGACCTACCTCGCGGGCCTGCCCGAGCACCGCCCAGGCGACCTCCGCGGTGACACCGTAAGAGCGGACGGTGGGCAGCCGCACGCGCGGTGTGGACGGATTACCGTCGTCGTCCCGCGAGCGCTCCTCGCGAGCCACGGCGCCCTCGACCGTGAGCCGCACGGGGCCCGCGTACCCGATGACATGCCCCTGCCCGACGACGCGCAGCCCCGAGACCACTTTTGGGCGAAAGTACACGAAACCAAAGGGTGTTTTACCGTTGATGCCGTCGCGATCGCGCGGGCTCTCGACCAAGGCTGCGCCGCCCAGGCGAAGCCCGAACCTCCGTCGCTCGGCAGGCGCGCCCGCCCACGCTCGGCCCAACACCAGATCCACGGCGCCGTAGCCGGCAGGCAGCGCGTTGTCATTGCCCAGCGCGCTGCCGGTCCCGTTGCCGACACGAAGCCAGCACTCAAGCGGGAGCGTCCGCGGGGACAGGTGCACGTCGACGCCGAGATCCCGACGGACCCGAAACGCCGTGAGGACCGGCGCTCGGTCGGGAAACGGCATCGCGTGCACCGGCTCGTAGATGAACGAGGCGAAGAGCGGTGGCTTCGAGTATCCTGCGGTGAACTCGACCCAATCCGCCGCCCGGAGCCTCGCGTACGCGTCGAGGACGATGGGGCTCTCCCCGGCGAACTCAAAGGCGGCTACGGCGCGAAGCCAGCGCGCGGGGGCGAGCACCAGCCCCGGCCGCAAGCGCCCGAGCGCGAAGCCGGTGTTGCCCTCGATCGCTGAGGGGTAGACGCGGTAGTCCAGCTCGCCGAGCAGGGTCGGCTGAAGGAGCGGAGCCTCTGGGGCGGTCGATGCAGGGCGCGCGCGCAGCTCTGCCAGCTCGCTCTCGAGCCGGGCGAGGCGCGCGCGAACGTCGTCAGCCGTTGCAGCCTCAGCGCGCGCTGACACCTCCGGCGAGGCCGAGGGCGGCGGCTCGGCTTCGGGCACCGGCGGTCGCTGCGCCCGCGCCGGCAGCGCGGCCGCCATGCACCCGCAAAGCGCCAGCATACAAAGGGGATGACGCACCCTCTCCGAATGTGGGGACACCTTCTCAGAAGGTGTTCCCATATTCTCCCGTCGCGCGGCTGGCTCATGTCT
>CAZNZH010000626.1:0-3842 GCA_964577445.1 uncultured Myxococcales bacterium | reverse complement strand
TCGTCTGGGAGGTGCCGGACGGGGCCGACGAACTCGAGCTGCCAGTCGGGCAGGGCGGCGGCGACGTGGCGGACGAGATCGAAGTCCAGCCACTCGGCGACCAGGCCGAAGAAGCCGAGCACCGGGCGCGTGGGCGGGGTGAGGGGGACGCTGGCGAAGTGGTTCAGATCGACGCCCTGCGGGAGGTAGTGCGCGCGCTCGGCGGCGGCGCCGTTGGGGAGCAGCGCGCGGGCGGTGGCGAAGATCACGTCGGCGCGGGCGAGCAGGCGGGGCTCGCTGGCGGCGACCAGGGCGGGGTCGACGCCGGGCAGGCGGGCGTAGTCGTCGAGGCGCAGGTAGGCGACGTGGCGGTGGGGGAAGGTGTCGAGATACCAGGAGGCGGCTGGGTTGACGGCGAGGACGACGGGCTCGGAGGCGCCGAGGACGTCGAGGGCCGAGAGGATCGCGCGGCCGAGGACGCGGGCGTTGAGGCGGCGCACCGGGGCGACGAGGTGCCACGGGAGGACCGCCGGGCGTACGCGGCAGAAGCTGCGCTCGCTGGGCGCGCCATAGGCGGCGGGTGAGGGGGTCGGGGCGGTGAGCATGCCGCGGGCCTTGATGGCGAGCCGTCGCAGATCGGCGCGCCGGAGCCGCGGGGAGCGCATGCCGATCGAGTCGACCCAGACCACGCGATCGTCGCCCGGCAGATGCCGCACGAGGTGCTGCGTCGTCGAGGGGTGCGCACCCCAGTCGTCGCCAAACACGACCCAATCCAAAGCGAAATCCTCCAAAGCGCGTGCCATGATCGAGACGACGCCCGCTCGCGACACCATGCCCGCACCGCGCTCCGCCGCCGGGCAGGTTATATCGGTAGTCCTCGGCGGGTAAACCGCGAACTTGGCCGCAGCCCTCATCGAAGGGGCCGGCAGGGCGATCGGAGCGCGCGCGGGCGCGGGCGGGCGACGTCAGCCGAGGAGGGCGGCCTCGTAGACCGCGCGGGTCGCGTCGGCCCAGGCGCGGGCGCTGTAGGTGCGGCGGACCGCGAGGGCGCGAGCGTGGGCGGCTGTCTGGCGGGCGGGGAAGGCGTCGGCGAGGCGGGCGATCGCGGCGGCCAGGGCGGGGGCGTCGTCCGGCGCGGCGAGCTCGCCGTTTTCGCCCGGGGTGACGAGCTCGGGGATGCCGCCGACGGCGGTGGCGACGATGGGGCGAGCGGCGGCGACCGCTTCGATGAGGGCCATCGGGAGGCCCTCGCGGCGCGACGGCATGACCAGGGCGTCGGCGCCGGCGAGGTAGGGGGCGACGTCTGGTTGGAAGCCGTGGAACGCGACGTGGGCCGCGAGTCCTGCGGCGCGGGTGGCGCGCTCGAGGGCGGCGCGCTCGGGGCCGTCGCCGACGACGTCGAGGTGAAATGGGCGCGCGGAGGGCAGGGCGAGGGCCCGGAGGAGCACGTCGAGGCCCTTCTCGGGGCTCAGGCGGCCGAGGAACAGCAGCGAGATCGGGCCGTCCGGGGGCGGGCGCGGCGCCGGGATGGGGGCGCTCAGGGCCAAGAAGTTGGGGACGCGGGCGATGCGGGCGCCGGGGACGCCGTGGGCGCGCAGCTCGTCGTGGCCCGCCGGGGACACCGCGACGACGCGGCGCACGCGTGGGAGTCGGTATAAAGCGTAGGTCAGGCGCTCGTAGACGCGGACGCGGGTGTCGTGGGAGGTCACGCCGTGGTGCGTCGCGAGCAGGGGCGTGTGGCCTCCGGCGGCGAGGGTGTAGAAGAGCGCGCGGTAGCCGTGGACGTGGACGAGGTCGGGGGCGAGGGCGCTCACGGTGGCGCGGAGCGAGAGGATGGCTCGCGGATCGAGGCGCCCGCTGGCCCAGATGAGGTCTGACGCGATGCGCCGGGCCAGGGCGGCGGCGCTGAAGTCGCGGGCGGCGCCGGGGACGCGCGCGTCGCCGAGCACGATCAGGCGGGCGTCGGTGCCGGAGTCGCGCAGGGCGTCGATGCCGCCGATGACGACGCGCTCGGCGCCGGCGATGGGGCCCGGGGCGATGACGTGGGCGATCCTCAACCGCGCCTCCGGGCCGCCACGCGCCGGTAGATCTCGGCGTACCGACTGTTCATCTGCGCGTCCGAGTAGCGCGCCGCGACGAGCTGGCGAGCCACGGCGCCGTCCGCGGCGCGTCGCGCGGGGTCGTGGGCGTAGCCGAGGAGCGCTGAAGCCAGGGCGGCGGGATCGCCCGGGCGCACGACGCGCCCGCCCCCCGCGGCGAGCAGCGCCGGGATGCCGCCGACGCTCGTGGCGACGACGGGGGTGGCCGTGGCCATGATCTCGAGCAGCGCCAGGGGGAGGCCCTCCCGCACGCTCGCCAGCGCGCCGACGTCGAAGGCCGGCACGACCGCGTCGGCGTCCAAGCGCCGTCCGAGCACGGACACGCGGTCGCCGAGCCCGGCGTCGGCGATCTGCCGCTCGAGATCCGCGCGCAGGGGCCCGTCCCCGATCAGCACGAGGTGCCCGCGTGGCAGCTCACCGGCGATCTGGGCGAACGCCTCGACGAGCGTACGGTGGTCCTTCTCTGGGCTCAGCCGCGCGAGACAGCCGACCACGAACGCGTCCGCGTCGACCCCCAGCGCCGCCCTCGCGTCCGCCCTCGCGCTTGCGCTATGGGCGGGTATCGCGACGCCGTTTTCGATCACCGCGTCATGGGTGCCGAGATGCTCGCGGCGCCAGTCCGAGATCCCTTGTGCGACGCACACGACTTCGGCGAAGTAAGGCATCGCACGCCCGATGGCGCGCCGCCGGGCCGCGTCGTAGAACTCGACAGAGTGCTCGGTGTGGACCTGCGCGGCGCCCGCCAGCCGCGAAGCCGCAGCGCCGTACAGAAATGGCCCCACATGATGGGAGTGCACCACGTCGATGCGCCGCTTCCGGAGGTGGCGCGCCAAGCGCAGAGGCAGCGACGGCGACAGCCCCGGGCGCGTGGGCAGCACGCTCACCGGCACGCCGCGCGCCTCGAGCAGCGGTCGCAGCGGGCCGTCCTCCAGGTACGCGATGACCTCCACCGCGAGCCCGTGCGCAGGTCCGGCGACGGCCATCCGCTCGACCATGCGCTCGATGCCGCCCACCGACAGGTATTGCACCAGATGGGCCACGCGCAGCGGAGCCTCGCCGCCCGCCTCACTCCGACTCCAGTCCCTCAACAGCTCCCCCGATCCCACCGCACCGCGTGGGCCCTTTCCCTATGCCAGCGCTGCCCACGCTAGCAATTTCTTTGCCACGGCGGGCCTGCGTTGATAGATCTCCGCCGGTGAATACCCCGCCGAAAACCGTCCGCGCGTGCCTGCTGGTGCTGCTGCTGCTCGCCCTCGCGGCGCCTGCTACGGCGCGCCCGCTGCAACCCGGCGACGAGGTGATGGTCGTCATCCCGCAGGTCACCCCATCGCGCCGGAAGGTCGAAGTCGACATCCGCGGCGAGATCGGGCTCGAGTTGTTCGGCAACGTCAAGGTGGGCGGCCTCGAGCTCGACGCCGCCCGCGACGAAGTGCGCGCCGCCCTGGCGCGCTATCTCAACACGACGGCCGGCGTCTCGCTCCTCCTGGTCAGCGAAGGCCGCCTGGTGCTCGTGACCGGCGCCGTCATAAAGCCCGGGGTCATCCGCCTCGCCCAGAGCGACGGCCTCTGGGAGGCGATTCAACTCGCGGGCGGGGCCAGCCCTGGGGCGGCGCTGCATCGGGTGCAGATCGCCCACGCAGGTGTCGAGCAGCGCGTGAACATGCGGGCGTTCCTGGGCGGGAACATGGCCACGCCCCTGCCCACCCTTGAGGCCGGCGACGTCGTGCTGGTGCCTGCCGACGCGGCCTATGGCGAAGGGCAGGC
>CAZNZH010000625.1:0-3844 GCA_964577445.1 uncultured Myxococcales bacterium | reverse complement strand
GACGAGCTGGCTGCCGTTGAGGGGGGCGGGCGGTTCGGGGGGGGCGGCGTCTTGCCGGGCCTGGGCGGCGGCGGCGGCGGCGGGTGAGGGGGGGGCGGCGGCGAAGGATGTGTAGAAGCCGCCGGGGTCGTTTTGGGCGAGGGCTCTCGCGAGGGCTTCGGCGGCGGCGGTGGGGGGGCCGACGACCTCGACGGCGAAGGAGGCGGTGGTGCGGGCGGCGCCGGGGGCGCACTCGCGGGCGCGGATTCGCAGGGCGCTGAGGGGGGCGCCGCCGGGGGCTTCGAGCAGCGCGTCGATGACGTCGTGGTCGGTGGCGATGGCGCGAAACACCGTGGCGCCGGCTGCATCTCCGACGGGCGCGCCGGCTTGGTGGGGGGCGAAGAGCGCGCGGAGCTCGCGCTCGCGGCCAGGCTCGATGATGGGCTGGCGGTCGGCGGGCGCGGCGCAGGGGGCGGGCGCGGGGAGCGCGGCCTGAGCGGGCAGCCCGACGCCCAGGAGGCCGGCGGTCCAGAGCAGGGCGGCAAGAGCGGTGTGGCGTCGGCGGCGCATCGGGCGCCGAGCATACTCGGAAGGCGTCGCGGGGTCAGTCGGCGTCGGCGAGCTCAGCGAACCCGGCGGTCAGCGCGTGGCTGACGGGAGGTCGGTGTCAGCTCCTGCGTGCGGGGTGGCGAATTCTCTGCCTGCCGTGCTCGCGTAACATAAGATGCGGCATGCCCAGCCCGCCCTACGCCGCTGTCATGTGCTTGTCCTGGATGTCGCTGTGCGCGGCGCTCGTCGCGTGCGGCTCGGGCGGGAGCGCGTCCAGCGCTGACGCCCGCGAAATCGACGTCGCCGAGCCAGGCGCCGACGTGGTGGCGCCGCTGCCCTATTGGCCTGAGGCGCTGCGGCCGCTGCGCACCTCGGGCTTACGCATCGTCGATGATCTCGACCGCGACGTGCTGCTCCGCGGCGTGAACATCACCTCGCTCGGCGAGTACTGGCAAGGCGATCCCGCGCAGCCGCCGACCACGCCCACCACCGGCGCGGACTGGCGCGAGATGGCCGCCGCGGGCCTCGACGTGGTCCGGCTCGTGGTCCACTGGTCGCGCATCGAGCCCGAGCGCGGTGTCTTCGACGCCTCCTACCTCGACGCCATCGACGCTTACGTCCGCGCGGCCGCCTCCCACGGCCTCTACACGGTCATCGACATGCACCAGGACGCCTACACCGCCTTCATCTGGACCCCGGCCGACGAGACCTGCCCGCCGGGCACACGGCCCGCGCGCGGCTGGGATGGCGCGCCGGCGTGGGCCGTCCGCACCGACGGCCTCTCGACCTGCACGCCCGGCGACCGCAACGCCTCGGAGGCGGTCCAGGCGGCCTGGAACCACTTCTACGACAACACCGACGGCATCCGAGACCGCTTCGTGGCCGCCCTCGCCGCGGTGGCGACTCGCTTCGCCGGGCGCCCTGAGGTCGCCGGCTACGACGTCCTGAACGAGCCCGAGGTCTCGCGCCCCTCCGCCGAGCTGACGCCGCTCTACGACCAGCTCCTGCTGGACTGCATCACCGCCATCCGCGCGGCCGAGGCAGACGCCCCCTTCGAGCACCTGATCTTCGTCGAACCGGCGATCCCCGCTGGTAACGGCAGCTACGGCATCGTCATCCCCGACCCAGGGCGGCTCGGCGTCGACCCGCGCAACATCGTCGCCGCCCCCCACAACTACGCCGAGACCATCGGGATCCCGGGCTTCGACGTCAGCTTCGAGGAGATGAGCTCGCTGCTGCTCGGCGTCGCCGCTGGCTTCGGCGTGCCCACCTGGATCGGCGAGTACGGCTTCTGGAGCACCGACGACGTGAACCTCGAGCGCCTGGGACGCTACGCCGCCGACGAGGACGCGAAGCTGCTGCACGGCGCGTGGTGGCAGTGGCGGCAGCCCTGCGGCGACCCGCACTCGCTGGCCACCACCGGCGCGCACGTCGAGGTCCACCTCCACCGGCTCGGCTGCCCGGGCGGCGTCGATCTGGGCCCCACGGCAGAGTTCATGCGCGTCCTCGGCCGCGGCTACCCGCGCTCGACACCCGGGCGACTCGACCGCCTCGTGAGCGACCCCGACACCGGCCACCTGCTGGTCGAGGCCACCGCCACCGAGGCCGGGGGCACGCTGGTCGTCTGGACCCCCACCGGCGACGCCACCCACCGGGTCACCCTCGAGGGCCTGCGCGACCTGCAACCCACCGGCGCCGACGGCGGGCGAATCCTCCGCGCCACCGTGGACAAGGCCGGCGCGTACACCCTCCGAGTCGATCCGCGGGACTGACCGCGCGCCGTCGGTGTCAGCCGCCGGTGCGCGATCCCGGCGCTCTCTGACACCCGTCCGGGCGCCTCGCTCGCCGCCGGGCGCGCCGCTTCGCTGCGATTCGCCCAGGCGGCGTCTAGCTGATCGCAGGCGGCTCGCGCGGCTCGAGTGCCGCGGCGAGGACCTGGACGGGGTGCAGCGGCACGAAGCCGGCGAAGCGCTTTACCTGGCTGCGGCACGAGTGACCGGTGGCCAAGATGGCGGTGCGGGCTTCGGGGGAGTCGGGGATGCGCCGGGCCCAGCTCATCTCGAAGATGCCTCGGGATTCATCTTGGTGGATGGCCTCGTGGCCGTAGGCGCCGCACATGCCGCAGCAGCCGACGGACTCGACGGCGAGGTCGAGGCCGCAGGCTCTGAAGGCGTCCTGCCACTGGCGCTCTGATGCAGGGGCGGCCGTCTTTTCGGTGCAGTGGCCCAAGAGGCGGTAGGTGGCTGGGGCCTTGGCCGGGTGCGCCGCGAGCGCGGTGGTCTGGCCAGCGAGCCACTCTTGGAAGAGCTGGACTCGAAAGCCCGTCTGGGCGGCGCCCAAGGCGCGGGGGATCTCGTCGCGGTAGACCAGGACCACCGCCGGGTCGAGGCCGACGAGCGCCAGCCCGAGATCGGCGGCTTCTTTGAGGGGCTCGATGGCGCGGCGGGCGGCGCGCTCGAAGCGGGCGAGGAAGCCCTTGACGTGCCAGCCCTTGCCGGACGGGTGGTAGGGCATCACCACCGGGCGTAGGCCCAGCGCGCGGATGACGTCCAGCGCGGCCAGGCCGACCTCGGCCTCGTAGAAGGTCGTGAAGGCGTCGGGCACGAAGCAGACCGTCTTGGCGCGGTCGGCCTCGCTGAGCGCCTCGTGGGCCGCGGCGTCGAAGGTGGGGATCCCGCGCTCACGCTGCCCCGCAGCGAAGGTCTTGACAGCCAGCGACGGCGTGTCGACCATGCCGATCATACCGCGAATCAGCGCTCGACTGGCGCGGTTTTGCTGCATCGCGTTAAAGAGGCGCGGCGCCTTCGCCATCATCGGCAGCAGGCCCTCGAGGGCGCCGATCATGCCGTCTCGCGGCGGGCGCAGGTAGCGCGTGTGGTAGAGGTCCATGAACTCGCTGCGGAACGCCGGGACGTCGACCCTCACCGGGCACTGGGTCGCGCAGGCCTTGCACGCGAGGCAGCCCGCCATGGCGTCGGCGACCTCGTTTGAGTAGTCGTAGCGGCCGAAGAGGCGCCCGATGGTGTGCCACAGCTTCACGAAGAGGCGCAGCGGTGCGGACCACCGCGAGGGCCGGCGTCTCAGGGCGGCGGTCGGGTCGTGGCCGGCGACGGTGAGCTGGCGCAGCCACTCGCGCATCAGCCCGGCGCGGCCTTTGGGCGAGTGGATGCGGTCTCTAGTGACCTTCGACGACGGGCACATGATGTAGTCGGCGTCCCAAGAGAAGCACAGCCCGTTGCCGTTACAGTCGATGGCGACGGTGAAGGCGGCGCGCACCGGCTCGGGGATCTGCCGGTCCTGCTCGCCGCGCTTGGGC
>CAZNZH010000624.1:0-3865 GCA_964577445.1 uncultured Myxococcales bacterium | reverse complement strand
ACCTCGCGATCTCCTGCAATCAGAAGGTCGTCGGCACCAACGCCGCCGGCGCGAGCAACGTGAGCGGCTGGGAGAACTGCGCCATCGGCAGCGACTACTCCGCCCCCGAGAACGTATACGAGTTCAAGCCGCCCTGCGCCGGCGACGTCACGGTGCGCATCGACCGCCAGCAGGGCCTCAGCGGCCAGCTCAGCGCCATCGTGATGGACGAGTCCATCGCCGACACCTGTGGACCCCCGGGATGCGTGGCCAGCACCTTGCTGGGCGCCGACGCCGCCATCACGAAGTTCACGGCGAAGGCGGACCAGAACTACTTCCTCGCCGTGGACGGCCTCGACGGCGCGACCGGGCCCTACAAGATGAGCGTCGATTGCGACTGCGTGCCGAAAGAGACCGTGTGCTTTGGGGGCGTGGACGAAGACCTCGACGGGAAGACCGACTGCGACGACCCCGACTGCGAGGGCGTGGTGCCTTGCGTGGTGGGGGATCTCTGCACCGTCACCAGCACGGCCGAGTGCAACCAGACCGTCGCCGGCAACACGGCGTCGGGCGCGGCGAACGTCAGCGCCTGGAACGGCTGCTCGGTCGCGGGCTCCGATTACGGCGGCAAGGAGCAGGTCTGGGCCCTCACGCCGACGTGCAGCGGTGGCACGAAGATCAAGCTCACCAACGACACGAGCTTTCAGTTCGTGGACCTCATCGTCATCGACGGGCAGGCCGACGTCTGCACCAACATCGAGTGCATCACGGCCACCTTCGGCAGCCAGAACGCGAACACCGCCGTCTTCAATGGCATCGCGGGCCACCAGTACTATCTGGTCGTCGACAGCGCGACGGGTGACTCCAACGGCTACCAGCTCGAGGTCGACTGCACCTGCATCCCGTTCGAGACGGACTGCGGCAACCTCTTCGACGACGACGGCGACGGCGACATCGACTGTGCCGACATCGACTGCGACGGCTCGCCCTTCTGCACCCTCAGCGAGTCCTCATGCGACGACGTCTTGCAGTGCGTCAACGAGTGCTCGGGCTCCGGGTCGTGCATCCAAGGGTGCACCACCGGCGCCAACGAGACGGTGATCCAGCTCTACGAGACGCTGCTGAGCTGCATCATCGCCGAGTGCGCCGCGGTGCCGCCCGAGGAGATCGAGCCCTGCATCGAGATGCTGTGTCCAGACGAGCTGACCGCCTGCACGTCGAACTGAGCGCGGGCCCGCGCGGCCTCTACCGCCCGAGGAGGTAGATGCCCCAGACCAGCGCAGCGCCCAAGACGACCGCCGCCATCCCGATGAGGGCGCGGCGGCCGGCGGGCGGCGCGCGCCGGCCGGCCGTGCTTTGCAAGATGAGGGTGGCCCTGCGCAGCCGCGCCTGGCGTTCGACCTCCCAAGGCGAGCCCGGCGGGCCGGGCGCGTCCTCGGGGGCGCGCCGCGGCTGGGCTGCCGACCAGGCCCGCGCGGTCGATTCGAAGGCCGGGGCGAGCGAGGCGCCCGCGGACGCCGTGAGCAAGCCCTGTAGCGCTGCGGGCGCGGGGCGCTCGCGCGGGAGGGGGCTCAGCGCCGCGTCCAGCGCCCGGGCGAGCGCCAGCGAAAGCCCCAGGTCCAGGGTGACCAGGCTCGGGCGCTCGCCGCGCCCCAAGCGCTGATAGATCCCCAGGATCTGCTGAGCTCGGTAGGCGTCGCGGCCCGTCAGCCAGCGCCAGGTCAGCGCGGCGGTCAGGAAGACGTCGCTGGCGGGTGAGAGCGGCTCACCGCGAATGATCTCGGGCGGCACCAGCGCCGGCTCGCTCCAAAACTCCAAAAACCCAGGCGTCATCGTGCGAATCGGGGCGGGCAGGAGGTCCTGCGCCGCGGCGGCGAGGCCCGTGTCCACCAAGACGAGGCCCTCGCCAACGGGCGCGCCGAGGATGCGCTCCGGGGTCAGCGCCCCGTGGAAATCGCCCCGATCGTGAAGCGGCGCCAGCGCGCCGAGCAGCGCGCCGCCGAGCGCCAACGCCAGCGGCTGGGGCAGCGCCCGCCCGCCCGCGCGCAGCGGCCGCCCGACGGGATCCCGGACCACCAGGCAGACCTCTTCGCCCAGGTCGGGCGGATAGCGCGGCGCGGGTATCGCCGCCCCGCCTGCCTGAAGCGCTTCGTGCAGATCGGAGGCCACCAACGCGACGTCCTCGCGCGCGTCGCCGCCAGCGGGCACCAAGCGCAGCACGAGGTCTCCGGACGCGGCCAGGAAGGCTTGGTGCGCCGGCCCGACCCCCACCCACGCGCTCAGCTCTCGGGCTGCGAGCTCCACCCGCCTAACCCCGCCCGCCACGAGAGGCGCCGCCCGCGCGCCCCGCCACCATGGCGCTCGCTCGGCGCGGGAGGCCCCAGCTCAACGCTCGTTTTGCCAGAACGCGTCGAGCTGCTTGGTGTCGATCCGCCACGCGTCCTCTTCGCGCACCATGAGGATCTTGCGCGTCTTGCCCCGCCGCCGGACCAGCAAGATCGCGCGGTCGCCCTCGACCTCTTCTTCGTCCACCGAGTCGAACACCAGCAGCTCATAAGGGTTCGAGTCGGTCATCCCGTAGGCCTCGCTCAGCGTGATCAGCGCCTCGACGAGATCTCTGCTCTCCGTGGTGAACCCGGCCAGAAAACCGTCGCGGTCGCCCATCTGCGCGGCGGTGCTCATGTCGATGTACGCCTCGGTCGGCGTGCGCTGACAGCCCGCCACGCACAGGCCCGCCATGGCGAAAAGGCTCAACAGGGCGCGTCGTCGCGCTGCGTTCACGATTCACCGCCTCGGCTCACAGGGTCAGCGAAAGTATGGGTCGAGGTGGACCGACGCGACCGCTGGGATGGTCGAGGCGCCCGACAGCTATTGTGGCTGCCCCTGCCAGCGGCTCCCAGAGCGTGGGCAGCGAGAAGGCGTCGATGAACCATATCCCGCGCTCGCGGAGCAGCCGCACCGGGTAGGTCTTGCCCTTGGCCTTCACCGTGACCAGCGCGAGGTTGTCGCGCTCCGACACCTCGAGGATCTCGCCCTTCGGCAGCACGTCAAAGGGCTTGGTCAAGTAGCTCCCCACCTTGTTGCGCGCCTTCACCGTGGCGATGTTGCGGATGAACTCGGCGGAGGCGGGCAAGAAGAACTGGGCGAACGCCTCAAGGTCTTCATCCTCGCCGGCCTGCCACGCGTTGGTGACCCGCTCGGCCGGCGGCTTCGCGCAGCCCGCGAGCGCAAGGACGGCGGCGGCTAGCAGTGGCAGGGTGCGGCGGAGGTTCGGCATCGCGGACACGCTAGAATGCGCGCTCAAGGCCCGTCAAGACGCGCTCCGAATCGATGAGGTCGATGCGCCACATCCCCGCCGCCTCGTGCACGACCAACGCCACCGACTCGTGACCCCGCTCGGCCACCGCCACCACCGCGCGCGAGCTGCCGTCTGGCGCGGGTTTCATCGCCTTCGCCTCGCCCACGACGAGCTCGCCAGCGCCCAAGCGCGCCACCTCCGGGCGCCCCGCGTCAGCACTCGCGTAGAACGCGCGCAGGATCGACCGGGAGCGCGGCGTGAAGCAGCCGATGTACGCCGCCCGGTCGCCAGCCTCGGCCGCCTCGGCCGCCTCGCGCACGATGCGCTCGGGGCCGCTACAGGCCACCGACCCCGCGCTCAGCGCCAAAACCAGCGCGGCGACAATGGCCCTGCTCAGGACGCCTCCGTCAGGATGACAAGGTGGTGGTGCGAGAGAGGGGACTTGAACCCCTACGAGCGCAATGCTCACTAGGCCCTCAACCTAGCGCGTCTACCAATTCCGCCACTCTCGCTCACGTTGTCTTCCAAGCGACGGCCGGAGGGGTAGCACCGGCCGTTCAGAGGGTCAAGGGCTACTCGCCCCCTTCA
>CAZNZH010000623.1:0-3886 GCA_964577445.1 uncultured Myxococcales bacterium | reverse complement strand
GGCACGCACGACACGAATTCAGGCCCCCGGCCTTTGGCATCATGTGACGAATCGCGGGGTTGCATCGAGCGATCTCTTCGCTGACGACGACGACCGACGAGGGTTTTTGGAGCTTCTCGAGGACGCCGCGGCGCGTTGGGGGCTTCGGACCCACGCGTTTTGCCTGATGGACAACCACTTCCACCTGCTCGTCGAGGACACCCAGGGCGACCTCGCGCGGGGGATGCGGCACGTCCTGGGGGTCTACACGCAGCGCTTCAACCGGCGCCACGGGCGCGACGGGGCGCTGTTTCGCGGGCGATTTCGGGCGCGGCTGGTCCAGCACGAGCGCTACCTCGCGGAGGTGTCGCGCTACATCCACATGACCCCGGTGCACGCGGGGCTCGCGGCCCGGGCCGGCGACTACCCCTGGTCCAGCCACGTTCACTACCTGCGTGGCAGCGCGCCCGCCTGCCTCACCACGGGCGAGGTCATGGGCCGCTTTGACGACGACCTCGAGCAGCTCGACCGCTTCGTCCACGCCCGTGTGTCCGATGAGCTCACGGCGGCCCTCGACCCCGCGGTGAGCCCGAACCTGGTCGGTGACGAGGCCTTCGAAGACGCCTGGGCCGACCGGCTGCGCGGGCAGTCAACCTCCGGTCCGGCGGCGGCAGCGGCGACGAGCCCGCTCCGCAGGTCCGGTCCCGAGGTCATCGCGGTCGTCGCCGCGCACTTCCGCGTCAAGCCGGCCGCCATCAAGCGCGCGGTCCGCGGTCAGACCAACCTGGCCCGTCACATCGCGCTCTTGGCGTGCTTGGACTACACGCACATGTCGAGCCGCGAGGTCGCCAAGGCCCTCGCGGTGCACCCCACGAGCGTCGCCTCACTGGCGCACCGCTACCGCAAGGCGCTGGCCCAAGACCCGCAACTCAGAGAAGACCTCGGGGCCATCGTCGCCGCCCTAGCCACTCCGGCCAAGCCCGTTCGCACACGGCCGAAGGTGGGCCCGTCGTAGTCGCGATGGCCCAATTCCTCAGCGACCACTACACCTCCGCACTGCGCCTCTCGCCGGCCGCTGGGCCGCCATCGCTTAGTGCCGCGGGGGCTCGCTCGCCTCGGGGGCGCCACCTCAACGCCCGCCGCGCAGACCCGGTAGCCCAAGGTCG
Organism: uncultured Myxococcales bacterium; assembly: GCA_964577445.1. Classification (GTDB taxonomy): domain Bacteria; phylum Myxococcota_A; class UBA9042; order PHBI01; family JACKFB01; genus JACKFB01. The sequence continues at coordinate 2,741 of CAZNZH010000623.1, read as the reverse complement.
CCTGGCGCGGCATCCCCGACCCCCGCCGCACCTCCGCCGAGCGTCGCGAGCGCCTCTTTGACGACGCCACCCACATCGCCGAGGCAACAGCGCCCCTGGGGGTTCTTGCGCTCGCAGTCGTCGAGCCCCGCTTTGCAGGCGGCGGCGATGGACGCCCGAATCGTCGAGGTCCCGTGCGCCCGCGCGTCCGCTCTGACGTCGGCGACCGAGTGCCCGAAGCAAAAGCAGACGAGCCGCCGCGGGTCGGCGCTCTTGTGGAAGGGGACGCTCAGGGCGTCCTCCAGCCGCACGACGTCGGCCCCTTGGAAATACACGACCTCGCAACCGCTCGCGGAGCACGCGTGCCACCCGCCCCGGTCGCCGATACGCGCCAGCCGACCCGCCGCCACCTGGGCCCCGACGGTCACCGCGTCAACCCGGCGCCCCGCAGCACCGCAGACGGGGCAGGCGCTCACGACCGGTCCCCGCCGGCGGCCTCGAGGCTCGGGCAGCTCGCCGCCGGCCCCTCGCCACGGCACGGCCCCGCCCACTCACCAAGCGCGTCCCGCATCGTCTCAAGCTCCGTCAGGGGTAGGCGTCCGTTTGCGCAGACTACACGTGTTGCCCCGCGAAGTGGAAACGTGTGGCTCGGACCTCCGGCGCCTGCACCTCCTTCGACGATGCTGGCGGACGCGGTAGCGGCCGGTGGTGCCGACGCGAGGGCCAGCTCGCGACTTCCGGTCGCCGCGACGCCAGGCCTCGGTCTGGACGCGTCGCGCGCCTGCTCGGGCGGGTCGCGCTCCCCGCGCCGGGCGGTTGGAGCGGCGCGAGTTCGGCGCTATGCTCCGAACCATGACGAGCTTGCCGCGACCACGCACCGCGACCTACGACGATTACCTGGCGCTGCCCGACGACCAGAAGGCGGAGCTCATCGACGGGACGCTCTATCTGATGAGCCGTCCGAGGGGCCGGCACATCCGCGTGGCGAGTACGCTCGGGGGGATCCTGACCTACCGGTTCGGTCTGCGGGACGGGCCGAGCGGCGACGATCCTGGCGGCTGGTGGATCCTGGATGAACCCGAGCTGCATCTGCTGCTGGACAGGCGGGTGGTGCGGCCGGACCTGGCTGGCTGGCGGCGCGAGCGCATGGCCACACCGCCGAGTGATAGCCACAAGTTCACCCTGGTACCGGATTGGGTTTGCGAGGTGCTGTCGCCCAGCACGTCGAGCCACGACACCATCGTGAAGATGCCGCGCTACCTCGAAGCGGGGGTGCAGTGGGCGTGGATCATCGACCCGCGAGCCGAGCGCGTGGACATCTTCCGCGCGGGGGACGGGGAGTGGCTCGAGGTCGGCAGCCACGAGGGCCCTGGGGCGGCGCGTCTGGCGCCCTTCGACGCGGTCGAGTTCGACGTCGGCCTGTGCTGGTGATGGGGCCCATCTTCAAACGCGCGCAGCAAGCCCGAAGCCCTGGCACGGCCCTCATGGCCCTGCTCCTCTTGTGCTGCCTGGCCATGCCGCTCGTTGGCTGCATCTGCGATGACGTGGGCAGGCCATCGTCTCCGGTGTAGACAGGGAGCACCTCGCCACCGCGAGGCGCCTCCCACCGCTCACAAGGCATCGCATCGGTCACGAACGCCCCCTCGGCCATCACACCTGGTCGTCGTCGCCCTCGCCGCCGTCGTCCGCGGGACCGTCGATGCTCAGGCTGGGGTCGTCGCCCACGGCAGCCGCCGCCCGCCCGCGCCGAAAGCGCAGGAAGAACGACTCCACCAACCGCCAGGATCGCCGCTACGCTCGTCCAACACGGCCGCGACGAGGACACGCCCTCGCCGCCGCCGCCCCACCGCGCGCGCCCGCCGACTTTCCGCACCTGCACCCCTTGCAGAGGTCGTAGTGCGCTGCCATGCTCGCGGCGTCCTGGTTTCCCGATTCCCATCTCCCATACTTCTTCAGGAGCATTGTCATGGGCGAAGTCATTCGATCGCGTTCGGACCGGGCTGATATCGTCGCCGATGCGCGCAAGTCGCTTGAGGGTGCACGCCTTCGGGGCGGCGATTTCGCGGGGCCGGCTGAGGAGCGGCTCGCGCCGGCGCTTGAGATCTACGACGGTGTCGCGGCCGAGCTCGAGGCGAAGAAGGGCGCCGTCATGCCGCTTCGCATTGCGGTAGACAAAGCGAACGGCGACGCCGATGACGTGATCACCATCACGACCGAGGGGCTCTACAACCTCGCCGGCCGGCGCCGAAACGATCCGTGGCTGGCCACGCTCGCCCCCGGCGGCGCCTCGGCGTATGCCGACGGCCCGACCGCCGAGCAGCCCGTGCGCATGGCGCTCTTCGCGAACCTGCTGCGCAAGATCGGTCACCGCCACATCGACAAGGCCGAGACCGACGCCGCCGCCGACCGCATCGAGGCCGCCGCGAAGCCGCTGGCCGAAGCACTCCAGGCGCTGGCCGGCCCGGCCGCCGAGGTGGCGCTGCTCGACCGCGTGACCACCGCGCTCGCCCGCACGCTGCAGATGGAGCTGGTCAACCTGAAGCGCCTGTGGAAGTCCCAAGGCCACTCCGAGGCCGACATCCACGCGGTTATCCCCGACCGCCCCTCGCCCACGACGCGCCCTGCCCCGGCCCCCACGGCCGCCTGAGGCGGCTCCGGCAGCCTCCCATCGCCGCCATGGCCCCGACCATCGGGGGAAACGCACCTTCCAGTCCCGGAAGGTGCGTTTCTTTTGAAAAAAAGCGACATGCCAGAGGGTGCAC
>CAZNZH010000622.1:0-3892 GCA_964577445.1 uncultured Myxococcales bacterium | reverse complement strand
TGGCGCGCCAGGAGTACTCCAGGGCTCGCCGGATCGAGGCCAGCAGCGGCAACACCGCCATCGCCATCGCGATGTTCGGGGCCGCCCAGGGCTTCCCGGTCAGGATCTATATGAGCGAGCTGTGCAGCATCGAGCGCTTTCAGATCCTGAACGCGTTCGGGGCGACGGTGGTGCTGACGCCGGGCGCTGAGCACACCAAGGGCGCGCGGCTGCGGGCGATGGCGTACTGCGAGGCGAACCCGGACAAGGCCTACTTCATCAACCAGCACTCCAACCCCGACAACGGCGAGGCGCACGAGCTGACGACCGGGCCGGAGATCTGGGAGCAGACCGACGGCCAGATCGGCGCGATGGTGATTGGGCTCGGGACGTCGGGGACCTTTGAGGGGCTGTCGCGCTATTTCCGGTCGAAGAACCCGGAGATCCAGATCGTTGGGTTTGAGCCGGCGGCGAGCCCGGTTTACGGCGGCGGCGAGATGGCGCGACACAAGCTCATCGGCATCGGGCCGGGCTTCGTGACCGAGAACTTCCTGCGGGGGCGAGACCGCATGGACGAGCTGGTGGCGGTCAGCGACACCGACGCCTTCGAGATGACCAAGACCCTGGCGCGGACCATGGGCGTGCTGGCGGGCGTGACCTCGGGGGCGGCGCTGTGGGTGGCCGGCCAGCTCGCGCGGCGCGAGAGCTACGCGGGCAAGATCATCTGCTGCATCCTGTGCGACAGCGGGGAGCGCTATCTGTCGGTGGACGGGCTCTTTCCGGCGGACAACGTCATCCGCGAGGAGTGAGCTCGGGCTGGGTTTTCTCGGGCTGGGTTTTCTCGGGCTGGGTTTTCTCGGGCAAAGAGATCTCGGGCTGGGTTTTCTCGGGCGGAGCGATCTCGGGCTGGGCTGCGTCGATGGGGCGCGGGCGCCTGCGACTTGGGCGCGAGGCCGTCGCGCCGGGGCGGGCGGGGAGCTGCCGCGGGTCGACCCGGCGCTGAGGCGCTTTCCCGATGAGGCCGCCGACGGGCTTCAGGCGAGGGCCACGCGGTGGGCGCGTCGGTCGCCCACCAGATGTTCGCCGACGCGCACCACGCCTCGGTGACAGGCGGCCGCCTGCGGGTCGTCGCCAACAAGCACCTCGACCATCCCCAGGCGCTGCGGCGGATCGTCGGCCCCTGCCGCGTGGTCGCGATCAACCGCAAGCTCGTCATCCTGGACGCGCTCCGGCAACGAGGGTGTGGTCATACTCGGACCGAGCGGGGCGCCAGCGACGTCTTTTCAGGGGCTTACGCGCGGAGGGCGCTTGCCGAGCGCAAGCAACCCAGGCGCGGAAGTCCCTGAAAAGACATGAGCCAGCGACGCGACGGGAGAATATGGGAACACCTTCTAACGCGGCGCGCAGGCGTTTGAGTTGCGGCGCGTTGGGGATGCCGCTACCTTGGTTTGGCGGGGGTCGCCGTGACGTGGGAGGGATTATGAGCGTAGCTCTTGAACCACGGCCGAAGCCGGCCGCTGTCATCGACTCGAACGCCGCTGAGAAGAACGCGGGCGCGGGCCCCTCTGCCGCGAAGCTGCGAGGGATGGACTACGATGCCGGCGCTCAGGCGCTGGCACCAGCGCCTCCCGAGGGCGCGGCCGCGGCGCCGGTCGCGGGCCAGATGCCTGACAACGTCAGCCTGGAGTCCGTGCGGGTCTCGGCACAGCTCGGCGCCAACAAGACGCTGACCGGCAACTGGCAGTACGAGGTCCGCACCCAGTACGCCACGACCCTGCAGATCTCGGTGTCGAAGGACGGCGTGTTCCTCTCGTGCAGCCCCAGCCTCGACATCGACGCCCAGTGGCCGGTCGCCAACATGCGGCTCCACGGCGCCGGGGTCCGCTTCGCCGACGGCAAGTCCTACTCGTCGATGCGGGTCATTCGCGGGCTGACCAATGGCGTGATCGACATGACCGCCACGGCCGACGCCTCGATCCGCTCCATCCTGGATCAGTCCATCGCCGGGACCGCCATGGCCCGCCCGGGCTATAACCCCATGACCGACCCGGACCTGATGGCGACGGTCAGCCGCATCGGCGCCAACTTCCAGAACCTCCCGGACGCCGGCGCCCAGGTTGGGGTCAAAGATCTCGGCAGCCCGCATGTGGGCGCGACGCTCAAGATGAAGACCCCCTTTGAGGCCGGCGCGGGTGCTGCGGGTGTGTCCATCGCCGCCGGCACCGACCTGGACGTCGACATCTCCGGCAGCGGCGACGTGTCCAAGCTCTTGCAGCAATCCACGCCCCAAGGTGCCGCCGAGGCCGCTCGCATCCAGCGGGTGTCCGTCCGCAGCGAGGGCGTCATCCTGACCAAGGACGGCAAGCCCATCGCCCGGCTGCAAAACCTCTCGGTCAGCCCCGGCGGTGCGGTCACCCTCGACCGCTTCGAGCTGATGGGCTCAGCCAGCGCGGCCGGCGGCCTCGAGTCCCTGCTGCGCCTCCTCGGCGGCGCCATCCGCGGCGCGCAGTACGGCTCGGCCGAGCTGGGCATACGCCACACCGTGGCCAGCGGCGGCGCCGACCCGACCATCGTCCGCGGTCTGAGCAAGAGCATGATCGAGGAGGGCATGAGCGAGGCGGTCCGCAAGCTGCTGGCGGACAACAAGAACGCCATCCCCGGCATGGATCTCTCGCGGGTCTTCGGCGGCGGCTGAGCGCGCGGTGTCTGGCGAGAGGCCAAAACAGCCAGGAGCCGCCTCGGGATTCGAGACCTCGGAGCGGGTCGAGGTCGCCATCATCGGCTCGGGCTTCTCGGGCCTCGGGATGGCGATTCAGTTGGCGCTGAACGGCCAGCGCGACTTCGTCATCCTCGAAAAAGCCGCCGCCCTGGGCGGCACCTGGCGCAACAACGGCTACCCGGGCTGCGCCTGCGACGTGCCCAGCCACCTCTACTCGTTCTCGTTTTCGCCCAACCCCGACTGGTCCAGCGCCTACGCCGGCTTCGCGGAGATCCGGGACTACCTGGAGCGCTGCGCCGACCGCTTCGCGCTGCGTCCGCACCTGCGGCTGGGCGACGCTGTGGTCGGGGCGGCCTTCGACGAGCGCGCCGGACGCTGAGAGCTCGCGACCCACGCGGGGGCCCGCTACAGCGCCCACCACGTTGTGCTCGGCGTCGGCGCGCTCAGCCGCCCAGCGCTGCCCGACGTGGCGGGCCTCGAGACCTTCCGCGGCCAGGTCTTCCACTCCGCCGAGTGGGCCCACGACCACCCTCTCGCGAGGTCGCGCGTGGCGGTCATCGGCACAGGCGCCAGCGCGATTCAGTTCGTTTCCCAGATCGCCCGCGAGGTAGACCGGCTCACGGTATTTCAGCGCACGCCGCCCTGGGTGCTGCCGCGCAAGGACCCCGCCTGCACCGACGAGCACCGCCGCGCATTCACGACCTGGCCGGGCCGGCGGTGGCTGCACCGGGCAGGCATTTACTGGCGCCACGAGGTCACAGCCGCGGCCTTCGTCGTCGAGCCGCGCCTGATGCCCCTGGTCCGCCACTGGGGCACCCAGCACATCGCCGACCAGATCCCCGACCCCGCGCTGCGCGCCGCCGTCACGCCGACCTGCAGCCCCGGCTGTAAGCGCATCCTGTTGTCGAACGACTATTACCCAGCTCTCACCAGGGAGAACGTCGAGCTGGTGACCTCGGCCGTCGCTCGCGTCTCCGAGTCCGCCGTCCACACCGTCGACGGCCAGGGCCGCGAGGTCGACACCATTGTATGTGGCACCGGGTTTCGCGTGACCGACCTGCTGTCGCCCATGACGGTCACCGGCCTCGGCGGGCGCGACCTGAATCGGCAGTGGGAAGGCAGCGTGGAAGCATATCTCAGCACCTTGATGTCTGGATATCCTAATCTTTACATGCTGATGGGGCCGAACACTGG
>CAZNZH010000621.1:0-3893 GCA_964577445.1 uncultured Myxococcales bacterium | reverse complement strand
CGAAGCGCGAGGCGCCGCGGGACATCGCCGGGCGCTACGACGCCCGCAGCTTCGAGAGCGAGCTCGTCGTGACGGCCGCCTGCCCGGGCATCGGCCACTCCGTTCAGTCCCTGGGCTGGCCCGACGCCTACGGGGTCCTCGTGCGCGCGGTGCACCGGGCCAGCACAGGGCAGACCTTTTCGGGGCTCGAGCAGGATCTCCGCGAGGGCGACCTGCTCTTGGTGCGCGGTCACGGTGCGCAGCTCGTCTTGCTGGCGGCCGAGCAGGGATTGGCCAGCCCGACCGATGTCGCCGCTGAGAACCCCAACCTCGACGACGAGGAGGGGCGCCTGGTCGAGCTCCTCATCGGCCCCACATCGCATCTCGCCGGCCGGACCTTGCGCGAGATCCGCTTCCAGAGCCGGTACGACGTCGTCGCGGTCGGCATCCAGCACCACGGGCGCGTGGTCCCGTCGCGCCTGGGCGACGTGCGGCTCGCGGTCGGGGATCTGCTGCTGGTCTACGGTCGCCCCGAGGCCCTGGAGACCCTGGCGAACATCCGCGGCCTCGTCCCGCTCCGAGAGCGCGCCCGCCCCCGCCCGACGCGGCGCTGGCAGGCCGTCATGGCGACGCTCGTCCTGGTCGCGGTGGTCGCGACGGCGGGTCTCGGGCTCACCTCGATCCTCGCCGCGGCCATGACCGGCGCCGTGGCCTTGCTCTTCCTCCGCTGCCTGCGCCTCAGCGACGTCTACTCCGACCTCGACTGGAGCGTCGTCGCGCTGCTCGCTGGCCTCATCCCGCTCGGCATCGCCATGGACGAGACCGGAGCCGCCAAGCGCGTCGCGGAGCTCGTCTCCGGCGTGCTCAACGGCCTGCCGCCCGCTATCGGCATCGGCGGCTTCTACCTGTTCGCGTCCCTGCTCACCGAGATCATGTCCAACGCCGCCGCGGCCATCGTGCTCACGCCGGTCGCCCTTCAGGTCGCCGCCGCCACCGAGACGAACCCCTACGCGCTGCTGGTCGCCGTGATGTTCGGCTGCTCAGCCAGCTTCATGACGCCCATGGGCTATCAGACCAACGCCATGGTCTACGGGCCGGGCGGCTACCGCTTCACCGACTTCCTGCGGGTCGGCGCGCCGCTGAACCTGCTGCTGCTCATCGTCGCGACCTTGCTCATCCCGGTCTTTTTCCCAGTCACGGGCTGACGAAATCAGGGCAGCAGCGTCAATCGGCCAGCACGGTCATGCGGATCGAGCGCGGGATGGTGACGCTGTCCGCGTTGGTGGCGACCATCGCCCAGCCGTAGCGGCCCGGCGGCAGCCTGTCCCCGAAGCGGAGGTCGGAGACGAAAAACCCATTGAGGGACACCGTGCTCTTATAGGTGAAGACCGCCGACCCGCCCGCTTCGGGCACCACCAGGAGGAAGAGCTTGGTCAGCGTGGGGTCGACCTGGCCGTTGATGCGGTAGGTGCGGTCGCGCTCGAACAGGCGCGCCGGCAGGCCCTCGATGCGCAGGACGCCCATGTCGGCGAAGGCGTCGATGGGGACCTCGCTCTTCTCGAGCGGCGAGACCATCAGCGGGTCGAGGCCGGAGGGGCGAAACACGCCGTCGCCGAGGCCGGGCGCGCGGGTGCAGGCGAAGGGAGCCGTGCGCCCGACGAAGCGGGCAGGGAGGGTCTCGCTCCAGAGATTTTCGACGTGAAAGTGGAGGTGCGGGCCGGTGAGCTGCCCGCTCAAGCCCGTGTAGCCAAGCAGCGCGCCCGCGGGCACCGACTCGCCGGGGGACACGACGACGTCGCCCTCGCCGAGGTGAGCGTACATCGTAAACAGGCCGCCGCCGTGGTCCAGCAGGACGTAGTTCGCGTCATCCGCGAAGGACTCGTCGGGTCCCGAGGCGGTGGAGTCGTCGCGGGTCAGGGTGACCACGCCCGGCGCCGCCGAGTAGACGGCGGTGCCGGCGGCGGCGTCGAAATCCCAGGCGTAGGCGAGCCGTCCGGTGTGGGTCGGGCCCTGCTGGTTGCCCTGAGTGACGGTGGTCGCGGCGCCGTCGGCGAAGGGGATGAGCAGGGTCAGCGGGACCGGCGGGCTGCCCGTCTCGTGGGCCTCGTGCCAGACCGCCGAAGCCGCCGGCGGGATGGCGACGTCGGGGCAGGGGTGGCCGGCCGGGATGGGCTGGGCGGGCGCGGGGTCACCGGAATCGCAGCCGGCGGCGAGCAAAGTGAGGGCCAGCAGCGGCAGCGCCCGGCGGAGCGCGCGGGAGGCGAGGGCGGGCGGCGGCAGCGGCGGGGTGGAACGCATACAGCCAAGGTACGCCCATGAACGCTGGGCGCAACGGCGGCTCTTGCGCAGCACCGGACCCCCTGCGACACTCGGGCCACGCAGCTTGAGGAGGTGTTCGTGTCACAGGATTTCTTCGTGTTGCGGATCGCGCCGCCCGACGGTGAGGCGGAGGTCCGCGAGATTCACGCCACCACGACAGTCCTTGGGCGCAAGACTGGGGACATCATCATCGCCGACGCGGGCGCCTCGGGGCAGCACGCCGAGCTCGTCTTCGAGGGCGGGCGGGTGATGGTGCGGGACTTGGGCAGCACCAACGGTGTTCTGTACGAGAACAGCATCGTTCGCGAGCCGTTCGCGCTGGCCGCGGGTGGTTTCTTTCAGATCGGTCGCACGCGGTTCGAGATAACGAAGATCTCGGCCGCCCCTGCGCCGGTGCGTGGTCCCGCGCCGAGCTTCGATGCGGACGAGCCGGTCGAGAAGACCGTGATGGCGCAGCCTGCGTTCCTCGAAGACGACGACTTCGATGGGCCGGCGGCGACCGGGGGCGATGACTTCTCGCGCGCGAAGCCGATGCACCAGCAGACGGCCAGCTTCGAGTTGGAGCCGCGGCAGCGAGCGGAGATCGCCGGGGCGGTCGCCCGGGCCGGGATCTCGCGCCCGGTAACGCCGGCGGCCGACGAGCCGCTGGAGAAGACGGCGTTCCTGCAGGCCGAGCCCGAGCCTGCGCGTCCGGCCTCGCGCCCGGTGGCGCCGGCGGCCGATGAGCCGCTGGAGAAGACGGCGTTCTTGCAGGCCGAGCCGGAGCCTGCGCGGCCGGCGTCGCGCCCCTCGGCGGCCGCGATGGTCGAGGCGGAGAAGACGGCGTTTCTGCAAGCGGACGACGGGTTCGAGACGGCCGCCGAGGACGGCGCGACGTGGTTGCCCGACGGCGCTCAGCCGGTCGCGCGCGTAGCCGTCGGCGGTGATGCTGGCAGCGATCGCGCCGCCGCGGCGCAGGTCGAGGCGGAGGCGACCGCGTTCGTTCAGGCCGCCGATTGGGGCAGCCAGGGCGGTGGCGGCGACACCCAGGACGCGCAGTGGGCGGTCGCTGATGGCGGCGGGCTCGCCCAGTCGCCGGCCGCCATGCCGCCGGCGGCTGTGGCGCCCGGCGCCGACGTCAGCATGGCCTTCGCCGGAACCGGCGGCGAGCTCTTCGGGCAGCTCATCGTCGGCATGGTGCTGACCATGGTGACCTGCGGCATCTACATGCCGTGGTTCATCGCGAAGCTCGCGTCGTATGTCAGCTCGCGGACGACCGTGGCCACCGCGCGCAGCCAGACCCGGCTGGCCTTCCAGGGCTCGGGCAAGGAGCTGCTCATCCTCGGGCTGAAGGGCTTCGTCCTGACGCCCCTCACGCTCGGTGTGTATGGGTTCTGGTTTCTCTGCGACCTGATCCGCTTCTTCACCGAGCGCGGGGCTGGCCAGTCCTCAGACGGGACTCAATACGAGCTGCGTTTCGGCATGTCGGGGCTCGACCTGCTCAAGGCGAGCATCGTCGGCTATCTGCTGACGATCGTGACCTTCGGGATCTACGCGCCCTGGTTCATCTGCAGCATCCGGCAGTTGATGAGCGAGCGGACCACCATGCTGGCGAA